>WRMI01000034.1 GCA_009777175.1 Marinilabiliaceae bacterium | reverse complement strand
TTATTTTTTTCATATCAAAAAATTTTTTTTAAAATTTTTAAGTTATCAGTTTTCAGTTATCAGTTATCAGTTATCAGTTATCAGTTTTCAGTTTTCAGTTTTCAGTTTTCAGATAGCTAATCACTAATCACTAATCACTAATCACTAACCACTAACCACTAACCACTATTTTAAATTCCAATTTTCCCTCTTTTGTGCTTATTATCAGATAATAAACTCCAGAAGGAAACATACTCATATCAATGGGCTCTTTGCCGTTGCCTTGCCGTTTTGTATCGTTCAACATTTTACCTGTTGAATCGAAAATTTTCAAACGGTAAGCCTCATTTTTATCGCCGTTCATTATTTCAACAAACAACTCATCTTTTACAGGATTTGGATAGACTTCAATTTTGCTATCTTCTATGAGCAAAAGAGTCTCTTCCTCTTCTTTTCCTTCCCCTTTTCCTTCCCCTTCTCCTTCTATTTCTATTTCAGTTTCTATTTCAGTTTCTATTTCAGTTTCTATTTCAACCTCTGCGGTCTTTGGTTTAACAATTGAAATCGTGTAAACACGTGAAACCCTGTTGCCCGCAGCGTCGTAAGTGTAGTTGATACTACTAGTTGAGGGGAGTTGTTGTCCCGCTAAATCTATGTTGCAGATAATCATTACTGCAATTATTATCAAAGCTTTATACATTTGTATTTATTTTTGAAATGTTTATTACTCTATTAATTGGTTGTTTTTCTGAATCTTAATTATTAAAATTATCTGTTTCGTATGGTTGCCCTCACAATCCGCCCCGTGCAAGATGCAAAGGGCAAATTTTTACCACCTCCTTAATGGTTCGTTGGTTAGAGAATTGTTTTTCATGTTTTTTTTGCACACAAAGAATGCGCATGAGGTTGCGGGTCAAGCCCGCAATGACTTTCTTTGTTTCGGTGGTTTTGGGAAACCGAAACATCAAAATCAAATATTTCAGAAGCGTTATCATGTCGTCATTCTTTTAAAAAGTCGGACATAAAAAAAGCGTGATATTTAAAAATATCCGCTCTCTGAGGTGTTTGACGAAACCTTGCACTGCGAATAGTTCAAAGCCACGCCTAAACAACGTGAACTCCAAACTTATCTTTCAGTACTTCAAATCGTCAAACTTTCAGAGAGAAAGATATTCTCGTCACCTATTAATATGCCTAAATTAATTATTTCATGCCACTTGGCACTTTTATATCATTAAAAAATTTTTGTTAAATTTTAGGTTGCAAAGATAGATGAAATTTTTTTTGAAACAACAAAAAAAAATAAAAAAAAATATTTATTTGGGAGATACCCCGAATTGCGCTTTTTGTGCGACCGCGAGGGTACGCCCCTACCGGGTTATCTACGTGGCACTCATTTCAATAAATTCAATGCATCGCCTTGCGGAGTACTGCTGCGTGGGGTGTAAGGAAGGCTGGAATTTATGATTAAACCCAAATATAGTATCTCACTTGCATTTTTCATAAGAAATAAAAATATCTTTTAACCACAAAGGAACACAAAAAATAACTGAAAACTATAAATAACTAAAAACTGAAAACTGAAAACTATTAAAGCGTCCTCAACTTTGCGCCTTTGCGTTAAAATAAATATTAAACAAAAGAACATAACCCATTATTTTTCAAATTTAACAATGAAATCTATGCCTGTTTCTTTTGCGTTTCCTTTCATTAGTCGCAAAGAGAGGCGGCGAGTAAATTCATACTCCATCGTTATTATTTCGTGCGCAATATTGTCCGATTGCGACTGCCCAAAACTATTCTTATATGAAACAAACAAATCTTTTGTGATATATTTTCCGACCATAAAAGTAGCGTCTTGCCAATTATCCTCTGATTCTATTTCGACCATATCTAAATGTAACTTATTTTCAAGTTTTTTTGAGATTTGAGTTGCAAACATATTTGTCAAAATCTTTGATGGTAAGGCACCAGACATAGTTTCTTGTGTTCCGTGGCTTAATTCATCAAACGATTGACCGAAAACAAGATATGACATTGCGTCTGCTTCGGGGATAGGTTTTGAGTCAAGTAAAAAATTAAAAACGGGGTCATTAATTTTCCCGGAAATAGCGAGAGTTAGTTCGTGTCGTTCTTGTTTGTTACTTCTAAAATTGTAAATTGTTGTAATATTTAGGTCAGGGTTTATATCAGTGCCACCCGAAAAAGTAATTTCTCCCTTTTTAATATTTAATTTTTTTCCGTATAAAATATAGAATCCACGTCTGACACCGAGCGTTCCGAATAGTTCGAAATCTTTATCAGATTTAACTGCTTCTAAATTTCCTTGTAATTCCATCTGCATTTCGTCTGATTTGAGCCAAATATTTCGTGGCATCTCGATTTTAATTGACCCTGAAACCTTTTTCAAAAGAGATGAAATGTTATTCTGATAACTTGTTGAATCAGAAATATTTGCAATAATAAACTCAAAATCTTCGGGGTGTTCTTTTTGAATAGATAATGCTTGTATCAAAAGAGGGTCGCTGCGGTGTGTTTCTGCTGTTGCGATGCCCAAAACGGCAGGTACATTAATCCATGCACGCAAAACATTGATTTTACCACCAAATAGAATATCTTTGTCGCTTTTAAGAAAAATATCTGCATTAATTTCAACTTGGTGGTCTTTATGGTTGGAAACATAAAATCTGTCGGCTTTTATATCAAGGTTGGCATTCTTAATGTGAGGTGTTGTCGTAATGGAATCTAATTCAAAATGTCCTTGTGCAGACATTGTTCCTTTTGCGTGTCTGATAAATAGTTTGTCAATTTCGATATTTTTATCAATAACTGACAATTTTAACAAAATATCACGATAATCGATGCCATATTTAGGCATGGGGAATGTACCTTGCGACAACAAAATATCACCTTTAAAGTGAGGGTCATAAATAGTTCCATTAACATCTAAGTCAATATTTACAAAGCCATCAAATTGAAAATCGGTGTCAGTAGGTATAAAATTTTTGATACGTAAATTTTCGGCAAGAATATTTGCAAAGACCTCCTCTGACCACGATATAAGCAAGCTATCTTGTAATTTTGCAATCAAAGGAGTTTTTATTTTCAAAGACAAAGAATCTCCCATATTATTATATAATGCAGTGTTTATCAACATCATATCTCCATTATAATTATAATCAAGAATAATATTTTGAATATTGATATTATCAAGTTCTAAACCAGATATATAACTATTTCCGAAAAGTGAGGTCCCTTGTTTGTTTGCGTCAAATTTTAATTTTGTTTTACAATTTCCAACAAGGGGAAAATCGAATAGTTCAAAATCGGACAATAGTTTGAGGTCGAGGGCATTAAGCGATAATTCAACTCCGAGCGAGTCTAAAAAAGAGTAGTAAGCATCAATATTTAATGAAAATTGTTCTTCATTTCGGTTTATGATATTAAAATTTTTGAGAATAGCAGTGGAGTCGCAGTATGTTATAAGTGCGGGTTGATTTGCAAGCGTTAAATTTGCGCGAGGAGATTCAAAATCAAGTTGATGAAGGAATATTTCAATATTTTTTCCTAAATTTCCTGACGCTAAAAGATTAAAATTTAAATCGTTAATAAGTTTTGTTTTAAGATTTACTTCAAAAAGTGAGTCGTTCATTGATGAAATGAGAGTTGCTGTCTCTATTTTAACAAACTCTGTTTCTATTTGTGAAAAAAATGTTTCTGCTTCCGCAAAGATTTTTTTTTCGATTATAACTCCTTTTCCTTTCAACTTTATTTGGTTGACTGACAGCGTTGTATCCTTTTTAAGTGAATGAATATCTGAAAAAATATTTAATGCAAGTGAATCGATAAGCCCTGATGCATCTCCCTGAAAATAAATACGTTCCCACTCTGCAGGTATTTCAAAAAAATGATTAAAAGAGTGTAAGTTGTAAATATTTCCATCTAAATGGGCATCAATTAATCCATTTTCGCTATAAGCACCTGATACTTCGATGTTTGCAGAATTATTTATAAGTTGTAAGGCATCTAATTTTATGTTTCCTTTGTCATAATTTCCGTTTATATTAAGTTTTTGAATATCAATACTTTCGATAACAGAATTATATATTTCGGTAGAGAAGTCAGTTTGTAACGAATTTAGTGAAAATCCATTTCCTTTGGCATCTAAGTATAGTGAAACTACTGTATTTTCTAATTTATCGGGCAGGAATTTATTTAATATCAGGTCGTTAGCAATCAAATTAACAACAAAAGGGTTATCGTGCGTAAAGATGTCGAATTTAGTTTTAGCGGTTATTTCTCCAAAAATAGTCGCCAATTCTACATCGGCATTCACTTTACCACCATCATAAGAAGCATCAATATTTCCGGTTTTTAGCAAAAAATCATGCCAAACTGTTCCGCTCACACAACTTTTGATGCGCATTTTCATTGTGTCAGGCTTAATTCCGTTACCCGAAATGTTCATATCAATATTTGCTAAAAGTGGAATGTGTTCCATCTCAATCCACGTATTTGGTCTGAAATTCACAAGTTTAACTCCAAACTCAAAAGGAGAATTATATAGTTGGGGGCTTTCTATTAGAGTGGTAAATTCATCAACGCTGCCCGATAATTCCAAAAGTTCGCTTTTATAACCCAAACTCAAATTTAAGTTTACTTTTTCGTCTATTTTTGAAACCGCAATTTTGAAATCGGGATTCGCAGGAATAATTATATTAGGAAACGCAAATCCAAACTCTTTGACCTCTATTTCTGGAATTTCTATATTTGTTTCAAAATTATCAAAATCTTTGTATTCTGCATTTGCTTTTATACTATTTTGCGCTGTTGAAAGTCTTAAATTTCTCAAAAACCATTTTTCTGTATCGAACTCGATGTCAACCATCAAATTTAACAACTGAATATCAGGACTTTGAGTACTAAATGTAAGTGTGTTGAGTGAGGCAGTCAATGTGTTGTCTTGATTATATTGACCCTTAAAATCAATATTTATATTTTCGATTAATTCAGGTAATAAATCAATTGTGTCTCTGATAGTTACTTGTCCATCATCTAATATAAATGATTCAATATTAATGGCAAATGGTAAGTTGAATGATGTTGTCGTTTTTAATGTATCATGTTTATTTTCAGGGAATAACGACATTATATTCCAAGTACTATCATCTAATGCAATCAGATTAATATTTGGTTTTTCAAAAATAAGTGAATTTAGTTCTATATTTTTTTTCAATAACGGCAAAAGTGAATAATTCAATGAAATTTTATCCATTAACAAAAGTGTATCGCCGTCTAAAAGCGTAATTTTAATTTTTTTAAGATGCAGGTCTCTAAAAAAATTGCCTTCTAATTCGTGAATAAATATTTTTCCGTTGATATTCTGGTTAACTATTTGAATTACTTTATTTTTAGCAAAATTTTTGAATTGTTTAGTTTGAGTCAAAGAAAGTGCAATTATCACAATAAAAATTAATGATAATAACGTAAAAATAAGTATTTTAAGAAGTTTTTTCAATTATATAAATTAAAGAAAAAAAATGCAAAAATAGAAAAAAAAGAGTTATTTTTATTTGTGCGATTCAAAAATATCATTTATCTTTGCGCCTTTAATTTTTTTACTTTAAATTTTATTATTATGGGAAAAGAGAAAGATATAGGAAAAAAAGAGAAAAAGAAAGAGCCGACCAAATCATTAAAAGAAAAGCGGTTGGAAAAGAAAGAAAAAAAGAAAGGTAAATAGTAAAAACTATTTTGGTTTTTGCATTCCTTATAGGAATGTATTGAATTTATTGAAATGAATGTATCATTTGTTATGTGAATGGTGATTTGGTCTCATTCCCAGCCGGATGCCTTATGCTTTGAAATTATTTTCTACCTAGCTTCGCATTCATTTTCGACAAGCTTAAAGCATCGCCTAACGGAAAGTGGATCAGAGGAGAATAAGAAAAAAACGAATACTTTTTTGTATAAATTCTAAAAATGATGTTAGTTAAATTCCAAAAGTAAAAGAATTCTGGAATTGAGGAAATAGTAATTAATAACTGATAACTAATAATCGAAAACTAAAAAACTTATTCCTCCTCTTCACTCACTTTCGCAGCGATACTTCGCAGAAGTGATTCGCGAATAAAGTTTCTTAAATTTCGTTGCTCGTTTTCGACTTTTTTGGGGGATTGAGGTCGATAAAATTTTGGGTAACGGCTGCGCAATTTTAGTCGATATCTCATTTTTTCAGGAGTTCCTTTCACGTCAACGTTCAGCCTGATAAACAAAGGACTTTCGACCAATGATATATTGTAATCAAAACTCATATCCAAATTATGCCTACCGCCGACGACCCCTTTATATTTGTCCATAACAATAAGAAATGGATAGACATCGATTTCACTTCGGAAAATAGTAAATTCGGCAGAAATACTATCTACTTTGTTTTCGGTTTTACGACTGAAACGCAAAGTTTTAGCTATACTTCCGAATGTTTCACTATCCATTAAAACCAAATCGTTCCCTCTTATTGATGAAGCACCTCGAATTGTTGATTTTTTTAGATTATATAAGGAATCCATATATGTTTCAAATGCAAAGTGAAATTCTGCTGTTCCTGCAAAAGAGCGAAGCATCGGCATAATAGAATCTAAATCTGGTGCCATCCCTAAGAGTTCATGTATTTCAATATCTAACAAATGAAGGTTTATTCCCATAAATAAGTGGTTTTTTCGGGGAGTTCGGTACATTGCGGTTACAATCATATCTGCGGCGGGAGTTGTCAATGAAAGTTCATCTAAAACCAAAATACCGTCATAAACTTGAACATTACCCTTAATATCCGAAATAACGGTAGAACCATAAGTTGCTTTATTGATATTAGTGTGCAGAATAATATCTATTCCTTGCGGTACCATATATGGTCCTTGATATGATTCTTCGGACACGACAGCATCTGCAAGTTGAGAAACGACTTTTTCTTCTTGATTTTCATTTTTTGACTCCTCGTTGTCGCCGATGCCGCTTGTCAATGCCATAAGTTGAACTATATCAGTCATTTCGGACATAAAATGCAAATTGCCTCTTAATATGGAGTCGCCTCTAAAATATGATGAAATATTTATTATTTGCCCTGACAATCCAAAATCTGATTTATCAATAATAAGTTTGGCGTGGTCCACAGTAAATTTTTCAGTATCAAAACGCATTTTAACTGCAGGAATATCAACAGGATAAATAAACGTTGGAGAAATAAATCTTCCATTTTCAATATTCACTGCACCTTTTGGATTCCATTGTGCTATCAAACTTTTTCTATTAGGATTATTTTCAACATCAACTTCAAGGTTAATTTTATCAACAATCATTGATTGCCCATCAAAATCGCCATCAATTCGGTCGCTATTGAAAATTAATTTTATTTCAGGTTGCGTGGCGTTCCGTTTTCTTGGAGAAATGGTAATTTTGCCGTCGGGCTTTAGCATTGAAACAGACATGGAATCCATATCGGTGGCTGTCAGAGAACCAATTTTAAAGGAACACAAAATATTTGGAATACGCGTAGAATCTCGCACGTCAGACGTTTCAACATCAATTGTAATATTTTTCAAAGTAGTATTAAAACTTTCGATTTTTTTGGCTTCTAACATACCTGTTGTCAAACTTGCGAACAAAAATCCTGTTTCGGCAATTGACGGGTTGTAGTGAGGCAACATAAATTCGATGTCAGTTTTATTACTTGCAACCGACAGACTATCATATTTCACTGCAAAATCAGTAAAAGTCAATGAACCAGATATTTTCATCTTTTCTAATTCCATTTTTTCTATTTGCGACATCAAAAAGAGCGTTTTGAAATTTCCTAAGAGATTACCTTTCATATCTATTTGTAACGAATCAGGTATCATTGGCATAAATTCTGACAAATTCATATTAGCGACTGTTGTTAAATCGGCACGAATATCACCGAACAAATTAGTAATCATTCCTTTAGTGGATATAGTCGACAATGGAGTGTTGGCGCTAAAATTATTGATGCGAAGGTAAGAAGATGGTGATTTAAAGTCTGTAAAAAGGTTAATATTGCCATTTATTTTATCCATGGGGAAAGGCAAAGATTCGTATGTCAGAAATCCATTTTGAATATTTAGAAAAATATCTACTTTAGGAATGTTTTGCTCGTCATATTTGCCTGATATTTTGCCTTTTGACGAAATAATTCCCGATAAATCAATACCCTCAAGATATGATGAAAAGATATCCGGAATCAGTGCAATTATCTTTTTTATTTGCCACGAATCAAATTTATAAGAAATATCTGTAATTATACTGTTATTAATGGTATCATTTTCAACAGAACCCGAAAGTGAGAGAGATAAATCATTGACACTAAATTTGGTATCTTTCATTTCTATAAATTGTCGCGATAAATTAATATCACTTGATGTATTTAGTTCTATTTGAGTATTTTGGAGATAATTGTCGCCATTATAATCTAAAGATATTTCGAAAGGTTTTGTAGCAATTTGTGCTGAAATGGTCTCTTTATCAAATTCCAAAGGGGAAACTATATCAAAATTTCCTGAAAAATCTTTAAGAAAAGTTACTAAATCTAACGAATCACTTTTATATCTAAAATTAATATCGGTCGGATTTAAGTTTAAAACTGCAGAAATATCTTTTTCCATTCCCGCATTCAAATTTAAAGATAAATTATTTAGTTCTGCAATCAGTATTGATGTATCGTCAATTTGGTAATCAAAAGAGAGGTCGAATGGTTTGGCATCAATAAAGCCTTTTATAATGTCATCTTTAATGGTGCCGTTTATTTGTGCCGACAAATCGTGCAATTCGGCGTTCATTTTAAGTTGGTCGTCAACATATTTTACGTCCACTTTTTTAAGTTCAACGTTCTGAATATCAATAATTTTAAAAGGCATTTCAGTAGGTTCATCTACAGCGGTGGTGTCGCTTTCTAATAAAAAGACATCATAATTACTAATTCCCGTAGAATCAGTAAAAAGAGCAATTTGACCTTCATTAAGCCTGAAATCATTTATTATCAAATCGTTATCTTTGATAAGAGATCGTAAATTCACAATTCCGATAACATTTTTCAAATTGAGCAAAGTGTCATTTGGAGCACCTTCAAGAGGGTTTATAAGTGTTGTGTGATTAATTTTTATTCCGAATTTAGGGAAAGTACTAAAAAAAGTGAGTTCTACTTCGCCTATTTCAGATTCACAAATTATATATTGGTCAACTTGTTTTTGGACAATTGGAGTAAGTTTTTTTGGAGTAAACACCACCCAGAGTGCAATTCCGATAATAATCCCCAAAAAGAGAATTAAACTCGAAAGTGATATTAAAAATATTTTAAGAAATCTTTTCATTGTATTAATAATTAGGGGGTTGAGTAACAGGAATCGCCGTAAAATTCTGATTATTATGATTACTTGTTACGTTATTAATTGTAATATTTGGAGGCGAAAATGTGTAACCTGTTAGACTTGGAGTTATTGTTACTGAACTACCCGGGCTAACGTTTATCGTATAAGTCCCCAACTTGTTTTCATGGTCTTTGTTATCGTCAGTATTGAAAGTTGTACCCGTTGATGCCGATATCAATACCCCAGACAGCGGTGAGTTATTTTGTGTTACTCTACCTCTAACAGTATTGACTTTTGTATAAGAATAACTTCTGTAATCATCTCTGTATTTTAAAGTTTTTGATGTTAGTTCTGTTATAGTATATTGTTTCGGTATCCTTCCTTGACTGGATTCCATTCCGTGTAAAAGTTCCAACTTAGCACCGCAAAGAGACCATTCAAATGATTGGGCTTCGTTTTCATTTACATCATCGTTTTCGTCCCATGACTTTCCTCTATTGTTAGAGTTATAGAGCCAATATTCTCCATACTTTCGAGCATCATTCAACAACCATTGTCCAATCAGCAATTTTTCATCAAATTTTGCTTTACATCCCTGACTATCTTTTTTACATGAAAAAAGCAGCAAAACAATTATTGTCGAAAGCAATAATAGTTTTAGCCATTTTTTATCTGATAATGAATAATTTAACATAATAAACTACCTTTTGATTCATAATCTTTTTTAATAGCCCTTAAACGTAAAATTTTTTATTTTGTTTCATTTTTTGTGGATAAAGTTTTTCTATTTTTCGAAAATGAATAAAAATAATTATTTTTTGAAATATCAACAAATAATGCGTACCTTTGCATAATATTTTGAATAACCTTATGTCAGAAAAAGTCTTGATACCCGACTGTTCCCAATTCAATGCTTGAAAATATTTTCTTATTTGCTAATTCAATATCAACTCCAAAGAGACAATTTTTTGTTTCGTCCGAAATAGGTTTACACCAAAACAATAAAATGAGTAAATCAATAGTAGGATTAAAGAACGGTAATAATAAAACAGCAACCGTAAAAAAATTCAGTGAATGTGAAAGCTAAATTTTTTTTAAAAATAATGCAATAAAAATCATTTTTTACTTTTTTTATAAAAAAACAATTATATTTGCACACTTTTTTAATTAAAAAAATAGATATAATAATTTGTATTTTAAATAGATAGCAAAATAGAGATGCAAAACAAAGGAGCAATCAGATTATTCGCCATTCTTTTGGCATTAGTCTGTTTATATCAGATAAGTTTTACCTTTTTCACAAAAAAGGTCGAGAACGAAGCGTTAGAATACGCTACAAATAAAGCAGGCGACGAACCTGATTTGATTTCAAAATATCAATTTCAATATTTGGACTCAGTCGCTAACGAAACCGCCTATAATTTTCTGTTCCTAAGGAAATATACCTATATGGAATGTAAAAATAGGGAAATAAATTTTGGATTAGACCTCAAAGGCGGAATGAACCTCATCCTTGAAGTTAAAGTTGCTGACATTGTTCGAGCATTGTCCAACTACAGTCAAGACGAAAAATTTTTAGAAGCGATGCATTTGGCAGAACTAAAAGAAAAATCGACATCACGTGATTTTTTGCCGCTTTTTGCCGAAGCATTTAAAGAAGTTGCGCCAAACGGAAATTTATCAGCAATTTTTGCAACTGTTGACCTCCGAGACAAAGTGAAACCCGGCGACTCAGACGAAGAAGTACTGAAAGTGTTAGATCAAGAATCTAAAAGCGCCATCGACAATGCGTTTAATATTATCAGTACACGTATTGACCGTTTCGGAGTTGCGCAGCCAAACGTACAAAGATTGCAAAAAGCAGGACAAATTTTGATAGAACTGCCCGGAATTACAGAACCAGAACGGGTTAGAAAACTTCTACAAGGAACCGCAAGCCTCGAATTTTGGGAAACCTATGATTTCCAAGAAATTTCAGATGCTATTATGAGCGCTAACAACATTGTTGCTCGGTTAGAAGAAAGTAAATTAGCACCCGAAATACAAATTCCTCTTATTGATGAAGTTGGTGAGACAGAACAACAAACTGATACAGAACAACAAATCGATACCCAAACAGAACTTTTAGATTCTGATTTACTATCTGAAAAAGATTCTGATTTATTATCTGAAACAACCGACGAGGAAATTAACTTACTCACCGATTTGGACGACGACTCCGAAACCGAACCCGAAACAGCAGGTATTTCTCTCTTTACATATCTACATCCAAGTAATAGTCCACTGGGTCCCATTATTGGAACGGTTGCAGGTAGAGATACAGCAAAAGTAAATTCTTATTTTCATCTTGAGCAAGTTAGAGCAGTTTTACCCCGCGATTTGAAACTACTTTGGACAGTAAAACCACTACCGTTACATGAATTGCGGATGTACGTCCCCGGAGCAAATGCAAGAGATAATTATTATCAGTTAATAGCAATAAAATCAACCCATGATGGTCGTGCTCCATTGGAAGGAGACGCTGTTTCCAGTGCACGAACAACAACTAATGAAAGAGGAAATTTCAGTATTAGTATGTCAATGACCAGCGAAGGTTCTAAAACATGGGCTCGACTTACAAAAGCTAATGCCCCAAGTAATGAAAACCGTAACGGAAAGGCAATTGCAATTGTCCTTGATAATTATGTTTATAGTCATCCATCCGTTAAGACAGAAATCAAAGGTGGTCAAAGTGAAATTTCCGGTAATTTTACTCCCGACGAAGCAAAAGATTTAGCAAATATCCTCAAATCTGGTAAACTCCCTGCACCCGCACGTATCGTTGAAGATACAGTTGTGGGTCCTTCATTAGGACAAGAAGCAGTTGACGCAGGTTTAACTTCATTCTTCTGGGCATTTATTGTCATAATTATTTATATGATAGTATATTACGGATATAAAGCAGGAAATGTTGCAAATCTTGCACTTTTAATAAACCTTTTCTTTATAATTGGTATAATGGCTGCCTTTGGCGCAGTATTGACACTACCCGGAATAGCAGGAATTATACTTACACTCGGTATAGCAATTGATGCAAATGTTCTCATCAACGAACGAATAAAAGAAGAATTGAACGCAGGAAAAGGAATTAAATTAGCCGTCAAAGATGGTTATAAAAACGCTTTTTCTCCTATTATTGACGCTAATATTACATCAGTTTTAGTTGGTTTCATTCTGTTTACAGTGGGAACAGGACCTATTAGAGGTTTTGCTACTACTTTTTTGATTGGAATATTTACCTCTTTTTTCACTGCAGTTTTTGTCAGCCGCCTCTTTTATATATTTTTATTAGAACGAGAACAAGAAATTTCTTTTGCTACACGTATTTCAAAAGATTTATTTAAAAATATTAAAATAAAATTTTTGGAAAACAGGCATAAACTATTGATCATTTCAGGCGCACTTTCAATCCTTGCGATTGGGTCGTTGTCGATACGGGGCTTAAAGCCGGGTATTGATTTTACGGGTGGACGTACTTATGTTGTGCGTTTTGCCGAAGATGTATCTTCCGCCGACGTCCAAACCGCATTGTTTGATGCCTTTGGTGGTGCAAATGTAGAAGCAAAAATTTTCGGAAGTAGTAATCAGGTGAGGTTAGCAACTAATTACCTTTTTGATGACCCAAACGACGAAGAAAGTGATAAAAGAGTTGAATCAGAACTATATACGGGATTAAATAGCTTTTTGGGCGATTACGTTACAAAAGAACAATTTTTATCTAATCATTTGATGAGTTCACAAAAAGTAGGACCTACAATTGCGAGTAAAACAAAAACAAACGGTTTTATTGCCGTTATACTTTCTTTGATAGTAATATTCTTTTATATATTTATGCGTTTCCGAAATTGGCAGTATGGCTGGGGTGCAGTTGTCGCTCTGGCGCACGACGTTTTGATGGTACTCGGAATTTATTCTGTTGCATATACATTTATGCCGTTCTCGATGGAAGTAGACCAATCATTTATTGCCGCTATTTTGACTGTCGTTAGTTATTCTATCAACGATAAAGTGGTTGTTTTTGATAGATTAAGAGAATATAAAGCCTTATATCCTAAACGTGGATATATGGAAATAGTTAATATGTCGCTAAATGCATCCGTTTCACGTACTATAAACACCTCATTGACCACGCTTCTTGTGTTAATAGTGATATTTATTATGGGTAGTGAAGTGATACGCGGATTTGTTTTTGCAATGATTGTTGGTATTACAGTCGGAACATATTCAACATTCTTTATTGCAACCCCGATTGCATACAACTTATTGAAAACAAAAATTAATCCCGAACCAATTATTGAGAAGAAGAAAAAGAAGTAAATATTAAATAATTTTGAGTTTTTCATTTTAGGAGGATGCCGGTATTATATATCGGCATCTTTTTTTATTTTGGGCAAACTTGACTGTCGAGTGTACAATAATTATTAGCCTACATTATTCATATTAATTAATTATTTATTAACGCAAAGGCGCAAAGTTGAGTATGTAAAGAACGCAAAAATTGAGTGGTTAAAAAAGAAAAATTGTATCCTTTGTGAAACCTTTGTGTTTCTTTGTGGTAAATGATATTTTCAGTTCTTATGAATAATGCAAGTTAGCACAGTTATTTGAATTTGCACCATGTATCGTTAAGACCCTTTTTTTACCTCGCAATATTTTCCGCAAAACGCAATACCGTATTTTATTATTTCGGTATAATTTTCTGATAATAGTTCGTCTGCGTATTTGTTGTCTTCAATTTGTTTAAGTGCGGCATCACATCCTTTTTGCAGGTATTTCTCTTTTTTTGCCCACTTTAACTCCATAATCACGGCTTTGTTGCGGCGCGTGGCTTGTTTGAGAACTATATCGCATCGTCCGAGACCTGTTTCGCGATTAGATTTTACGGTGTAGTATTGTAATTTGTTAAGAATACCAACAATGAGACCGTGATAAAAATCTTCTTTTCCATCAAAATAACTAATACAATCTCCAAGCAAGTTGTTTAATTCATCTTGGACTATTTGGGCGTTACCGTTTAATAGTGCATCGAAAAACAGGCTAAAATCTTTTACTTCGATTTTTTCGTCGAACCAGTCCTGAATTTTGGTAATGTATATGTATCGCACTTCTCGGTTAGGAATAGCCAAATCTAAAATTAATTTACCATCTTCGTCTTGACGCTCTATCCCCACTTTTTTTAGATAGCCTGTAAAAAACAAAAAGTTCCAAAAATTATCAATTTTTTTATTTATTTCATCGTAGGTAACGTCTTCATGGATTCTTTTTGAAATTATTCCGCCAGAAATCAATTTTTCAAGGTCTTTCCTTACATCTGCGTTAGATTTTTCCAACAATCTTTTTACAATATCATTACTGCTTGTGTTTGCCCAATATGGTTTGGGGTCGCGTTGTGGATTTTCTACAAATCTACTTAAGCAATTAATGACACTCCATGGATTATAAACTTCTTTTCTTCCGAATAGGTAGCCATCATACCAATCCTTTACTGAATCTCTTTTGTTTTCAAGGTTATAATGTTTGAGCATTACATCCACTTCGTTTTGTGTAAAGCCAAAATATTCATCGTACCTATCTTCAAGAATAGATATCACATCAAGATTATTTAATCCTGTGAAAATGCTTTCTTTTGAAATCCGCAAACAGCCCGTCATTACGGCGAGTTGCAGATGTTCGTTGCTTTTCAGGGCACTACTCATAAGTGAACGAATGAAATCGACCATATCGTTGTAGAATCCGCGCCGCCACGCGTTTTCAAGTGGTACGTCGTATTCGTCCATTAAAATAATTGCTTTTTTACCATGATAGGCTTCCAAACATTTACATAGAAATCCAAGAGATGAAGAGTATTCATCTTTCGAAGCAGCACGAGATGCCAACTTTTCAAATAGGGCCTTATCATCCTTATCCTCTATTTTTTTTAACACGTACCGATGCCGCTTAAATTCTTCAGTGATTTTTTCTTTCAAGACATAATAAGAACTCTCAAATGTTCTTTTATTCGCATCTTTAAAAATCAAAAATATCACAGGATATTTGCCTTGATGCTCCATATACTCCTCGCCGGCGGTTTCTATTTTCAGTCCATTAAAGAGTGCCCGCGTATCTTTTCCACTCAAAGGCGCAGTATCTTCAAAGAAACATTTGAGCATCGTTTGGTTAAGCGTTTTACCGAAACGACGAGGACGAGTGCACAGCGTAAACTTTGAGCCTTTATCTAAAATATCCCTTATAAATAGGGTCTTATCAACATAGTAATAGTTTTCCTCTATCATTGAGGCAAAAAATTCTATGCCGATGGGTAATTTTTTCTTCTTTTTATCGTACATTTTTATTGAAAAATTTTTTACAAAAATAAGACTTTTCTTTTTATTTTCAAAAATAATTTTATTTTTCACTAATATATTTTGCAGATGAATATTTTTGTTTTAACTTTGCACTCTTTTTTAAAAATTTTCTTTTTTTAAACGATTAAACAAATAACTTTATGTATAAAAAAAATTTTTTTATAGGCTTACTTTTAGTAGTAAGCCTATTATATTCTTTTAAAAATCAAGTAGTTATGGATATAAATAATCCTTTACTCAATCAGTTCAACACTCCTCATGGCACTGTTCCTTTTAATGAAATTAAGTCAGAACATTTTATGCCTGCATTTTTGACGGCAATGGAGTTAGGTAGAGCGGAAATAAATGAAATTGTCACTAATACAACGCCGCCAACGTTCGAAAATACGATTGAAGCAATTGAAAGTTCCGGGGAGTTGTTAAATAGGATACAGCGTATTTTTTTCAACCTAAATAGTGCCGAAACCAACGATGAAATAAAGGAAATCGCACGAGAAATTTCTCCAATGTTATCTGACTACAACAACGACATCTATCTTAACGAACAACTTTTTGAGCGTGTTAAAATTGTTTACAATCAAGTCTTTGAAACAAAAGAAGTTACAAATCTTAATTCCGAACAAAAAAAACTTTTAGATAATTGTTTCAAAAATTTTGTTCGCAAAGGCGCTCTTTTAGACAAGGAAGCAAAAGATAAATATCGAAAAGCAACGTCTCAATTAGCAACACTTACGGTTACATTCGGCGAAAATTTATTGAACGAAACAAATGAGTACAAACTTCATATCACTAACCCTGATGATATGTCGGGTATTCCCACTTTTGCACGAGATGCCGCCGCTGAAGAAGCTCAAAACGAAAATTTAGAAGGATGGATTTTCACTTTGGATGCTCCAAGTTATACGGCTTTTATGAAATATGCCGATAACAGAAACCTTCGAAAAGAACTATTTATGGCTTTTGCCACTCGATGCAACAAAAATAACAAATTTGATAATAAAGATAATATCTTAAAAATTAGTTCGTTACGTAACGAAGTGGCACAACTATTAGGATATGAAACATTTGCAGATTATACCATCGAAGAAAGAATGGCACAAACAACCGATAAAGTTAATGAATTTTTAGATCAACTTTTAGATGCATCGTTTCCTTTTGCACAAAAAGAAGTAATCGAAGTTGAAAATTTTGCCAAAAAATTAGGTTTTGATGAGAAAATTCAACGTTGGGACTTTTCATATTATTCAGAAAAATTGAAAGAGTCTAAATTCAACCTTACTGACGAAATGACAAAGCCATATTTTGAATTGCAAAGAGCAACATCGGGTATCTTTAATTTGACTAATAAATTATGGGGAATTAGTTATAAACAAAATTCAGAAATTCAGACCTATCACCCTGACGTTAAAGCGTTTGAAGTATTTGATAAAGATGGTTCCTTCCTTGCAGTTTTGTATCTCGATTTTCATCCACGTAGTACAAAAAGAGGAGGTGCGTGGATGACAGTTTATAAAGAACAAAAAATAATTGATAATAACAATATACGTCCTCATATTACTATTGTATGTAATTTTACTCCTCCCGTTGACGGAACTCCTTCATTATTAACACATTCTGAATTTGTTACTTTTTTACATGAATTTGGTCATGCCCTTCACGGAATTTTTAGTAACGTTACATACCAGAGCCTCGCAGGAACAAGTGTTTATCAAGATTTTGTAGAACTACCCTCTCAAATTATGGAAAATTGGGCATTTGAAAAAGAGTGGCTTAAAGACGTTGCTATTCATTACCAAACTGGCGAAGCAATTCCTGACGACCTGATTAATAAAATAATAGACGCAGGTAATTTCCAAAGTGGATACTTATTTGTGCGTCAATTAAGTTTTGGTTTCAATGATATGGCGTGGCACTCGCTTAAAGAAAAATATGAAGGAGATGTCCAACAATTTGAAAAAAACGCCCTCGCAAAAACAGAACTATTTCCAGACGTTGAAGAAAATTCCATAAGTACATCGTTCAGACATGTTTTTTCTGGTGGATACGCTGCCGGTTATTATAGTTATAAGTGGGCAGAAGTACTTGACGCTGACGCATTTGATCTTTTTAAACAAAACGGAATCTTTGACCAAAAAACAGCAGATAGTTTCAGAAATAACATCTTGTCAAAAGGAGGAACAGAGCATCCAATGGATTTATATGTTAAATTCAGAGGTCAAGAACCCGATATGAAACCCTTATTAATAAGGAGTGGGCTCGTTGAGTAGTGAGTAATGAGTAGTGAGTAGTGAGTAATGAGTAGTGAGTGGTGAGTGGTGAGTGGTGAGAGGTGAGTAGTGAGAGAATGAGGGAATGAGAGAAACTTTGAGAGATTTATTATTTGAAACGATTAAAAAAATATCTTACAAGTGTTGCAAACAAAAGGTGAAAGCCACCTTAAAATTTTTAAATATAAAATAAATATGTTGTTTAATAAATAAAATTTTTAACGAATATGAAAAAATTATCATTATCAATCATCATCTTATTTGTTGCTGAAATACAATTCGCACAAATAATTGACACTATCCAATTTGCAAAATGGATTAATGAAAATTCTATTGAACTGAATGGTCAGGGATTAAGAGAATTAGCAGATGTCTTGCGCGATAAAACTATAATTGGATTAGGAGAATGTATACACGGCTCAAAAACTATTAACAATGTACGATTTGATGTCGCTAAAACACTGATAGAAAATAACGCTTTTAATATTGTAGCGTTTGAAATGTCATTTAACATAGGATTACGTATCAATCATTTTTTGCAAACAGGCGAAGGCGATATTGAGCAAATCCTCAAACAAGGTCACTTTTTTACCAATTCTACAGAAATGTTGGATTTTATAAAATGGATAAAAAAGTATAACCAAAATTCCGATAATCCCGTAATTCTTTATGGTTTTGACGTTCAGTCAAATATAGATTTAGTGGAAGATATGTTAAAGTATTATAAAAAAACCAATAAAGAAGCCGAAAATCTAACAGCCACGCTTATCCAAATTTTTGAAAAAAACACAATAGGATCATTTAGAAGTTTTCCCGCTGCGCTTAAAGACTCGGTGATGCAAATCGTATCTCGGCTGACGGAAATACATTTATCTAACAGAAAGGATTTTGTTTATGCTGCGGGTTTCAACGAGTATGAATATTCAGCAGAGAGGATATGGATTCTTTCTAATGAATTGCAAAGGATAAATAGCAGTTATGGTCAATCCATCAGATTAAGAGATGCCAATAATGCCGAATTGGTAAAATGGATTAAAACTTTTGAAGGGGAAAAAAGTAAAATTATTTTATTTGCCCACAACGGACACTTAGGCAAATCGCATCAATTAGAACCCCGAGAAAGAACTTTATCGACACAAGGATTTTATGAAATTTGGGAGGAAGATTTTTATACAGGTTATTATTTGAGTGAAATTTTTGATGATGACTATTATTTTATCGGTACTCAATTTGGGAGTGGACATTTTATGGGATTTGACCCCGAAAATGATTATCATTTATCTAAACTAGAGGTAACTCCCCCAGAACAATATTCACTTACACATTTGCTTCAACAAGCAAATAAGCCTTTATATTTCATTGATTTACACTCATCAAAAGCAGAAACACGAATGGTAATCGATTATCTTCGTTCTGTCCAAAGTTTTTATTCCATTGGAGCCGCTTATGATTATAAGTATTTAAAAGCAAGATTGATAGATTTTTTTGATGCAATAATTTTTATTGATAAAATTGAAGAATCAAATTTGCTTGAATTTGAAAAATAATGATACATCATTTAAAATGAGAATGAGGGAATGAGTAAATGAGAGAACGAATGAATAAGAGAGTGAGTTATCTGCAATTTTCGGAAATAAGACGACAGACACAGAAAAAAATATATTTTTGTAGAAATTTTAATTGTTTTTTATGAAATATAATATTTATATTGAAAAGAATGAAGATGGTTGGTTGACAGGCCAGTGTGAGCAGCTACCACAGGCAATAAGCCAAGGAGAAAATATTGAAGATTTAATGGAGAATATGAAGGATGCCATTGAATTGGTTTTGGAATATCAAAGAGAAAAATTTTTAGAGAAATATTACTGTAAATTAGTGGCATTGATGATGAGAAAAGTAGTCAGTTGTTAGTAGTTAGTAGTTAGTTGTTAGTAGTCAGTAATCAGTAGTCAGTAATCAGTAGTCAGTAATCAGTGGTCAGTAGTCAGTAGTCAGTAGTCAGTAGTGAACTGTAGTGTAATTAGTGGCTAAATATATAAAAAGATAAAAAATCCGTGATAATTCGTTAGTTAAATGCGTCTAATTTGTAAATCAAATATTAATTCGTGATAATTAGTGTAATTCGTGGCTAAAAACAAACCAATGAAAAAAATATTACTTTTTTATTTTCTATTTTCCTTTTTAATTCCAACAACTCTTTTTGCCCAATATACTCTATCAGGCATTGTTATTGACAAAAAAACTAACGAACCAATTCCTTTTGCAAATATTGCGTTTGGGGATGGAATCAGAGGAACAGTTTCAGGACTTGATGGTAGATTTTCTGTTAAAAGAAGTAGTTCCGAACTAATTTTTAGAATCAGTTGCCTCGGATATGAAACAGAAACAATAGAAGTACCTGTTTCAGAAAGTTTTATACGAGTTAAACTTATTCAAAAAGATTTTCAATTAGCAGAAGTTCAAGTTTTTCCCGGTGAAAACCCTGCGCTTACTCTAATGAAAAAAGTGTATGAACATCGAGATATCAATGATGCTAATACCGCATGCGACTATAAATGTCTGATTTATCACAAGATGAATTTTTCTGTAGATACTTCCTCCATTTCAAAAAGAGATACTATTATGAATGATTTTGTGTCTCGTTCCCATATTCTACTAATAGAATCAGTATCAGAGAAAAAGCATATTGCACCTGACAAAGATAACGAACGAATAATTTCGAGCCGTGTCAGTGGATTTGAATATCCGATTTTTGGTGCGCTTCCCGCTCAAATGCAGTCGTTCACTTTTTACAAAGATTATGTTACGCTTTTCGACAATAATTATATGAATCCCGTCTCAAAGCCCGGATTGCAAAGATATCTGTTTTTGCCCGAAGATACGCTAATAGATATGAGGGGCGACACACTTTATTATATCTCTTTTCGACCGCGACAAAATGCAAATATCAAAGGAATGGAAGGCACAATGCATATTCACGTTCCCTCTTATGGAATTAAAACCGTGAATGCAAAAGTTAGTGAACGTGAATTCGACTTTTGGGTGAAACAAACTTATCAAAACGTTGATGACCAACAGTGGTTTCCCGAACATTTGGAAAGCCGATTGGACTTTAAAGCGGCAGCATTCGGGGGAAATCCATCAGCAAATACCCCTCTGATCTATGCTCAAAGTAAAAGCAGCGTTATGAATGTGGAACTTAACCCCGAACTTTCCAAAAAAGAGTTTTCTGCAATTACTCTAATAGACGAAACTTATAATAAAAATCTTAACATGGAACAGTTTAGGCTTCCGCTAACTGCAAAAGATTCAGCAACATACCAATTTATTGACAGTCTTGTGATGGCTTACAGAATAGATAGAATTTATGTTAACCTGATTAAAGCAATGACTGAAGGATTTATACCAATGGGGTATCTCAAATTGGAATTAGATAAAACCATCGGTTATAACCTCTACGAAGGTCTGAAACTTGGTCTCGGGCTTTGGACAAGCGACAAAATCTCTGATTTTATTAGTGTTGGCGGATTTTATTACCGTAGTTTCAAATCAAAAGATAATAACTACGGTGCGGGTATGCGAATGAAAGTAAATCCCAAATGGGACTCTGATTTAAGGTTTCAGTGGGAAAAGCGCAATATTACAACAGGAACAGTGAAATTCCTTGACTCAAGAGTTGATTTCTTAATGGCAGACCTTTCTGGTTATTTAACTAAAACAATGGATATGTCTAATTCTTTGCATGGCTCGTTTACAACAAGATTTTTAAAATATTTTAAAGCAAATATTTTTTATCAATATTCGGATGTTACTCCAACAATGATGTATACTTTTTTGGAAGTGAAAAATCCAACAATAGAAACAAATATTTTGCCAAAATTTTCGCATCACGAATATGGTTTAAAACTTAAATGGGCTCATAAAGAAACATTTACATATATGTATCCATTTGGATTAATGTCCAACGGAACAAAATTTCCATATATTTGGACAAATATTAGTTATGCTGAAGGAACTGAAATTGAGAAGTTTGAATATATAAAATTAAATTTACAAATTGAACAGCGTTTCCATATTTATGAGGCATTTAAAAGTACTATCAGAGTAACGGGAGGATATATTTTTGGTGATGACGTGCCTTTATCAAAAACTTTTAGCTATTTTGGCGTTAATGTTGACGAATTATTTAATATAGAAGTGCCTTATTATTTTGCAGTTATGCGTCCCAATGAATTTGCCGCAGACAGATATTGCAATATTTTTTGGCGAAATACATTCTATACCCGACTAAATAGCGCTCGCAAATTTAAACCCGATTTTACTTTTATGCTTTCTGCAGGTTTTGGTGATATAGATAAAAATAAATATGACCCAAAATATAGTATAAATAGTTATAACAAAGGCTATTACGAAGCAGGTATTTATGCAGGACTTTTAAAAATGTTATTTCTAAAATATGGAGTAGGCGTTCATTATCGTTTTGGACCGTATCAACAACAAAATCTAATTGATAATATGGCTATAACCATTGGGATGGGGTTTGCGCTTTGATTAAAATAGTGGTTAGTGGTGAGTGGTTAGTTATCGGCAACTTTGCAGAAACGGCTGTGTCATACGGAATTGTTCAAGAAAATAATACGACATCTAAAAGACAAGAAAGTAGGTTTTATTTTTTCGAAAATCCAATGAGACTGACAAAATAAATCACAAATAAAAAGAGGAGCACAAATCTGTGCCCCTCTTATAGTTTTCAGTCATCAGTTATCAGTTATCAGTATTTAGTATTCAGTATTTAGTATTCAGTATTCAGTATTCAGTACACACTATCCACTACTCACTACTCATTACTCACTACTCATTACTCACTACTCATTACTCACTACTGACTACTGACTACCGACTACCGACTACTGACTACTAACCACTAATTCCTAACCAGCGTCTTCGCTTCAACTCTCTCGCCATTGATATACAAAGCATAATGATAGAATCCTTCGGGAATTTTTGAAAGTGGGATTTCTACGCTGTAAATACCTACTTCTTTTGTTCCTTCTGAAAATGTTTCTACCAACTGACCCAATGAATTGAAAAGTTTGATTTCTACATTGCCATCAATGTAGATTGCATACTCAACGGTTGTGCTAACACGTGCAGGGTTTGGAATATTTTGTCCTAAATACCCTTTTTCGTTGCCAACTGCAATGGGTGGAGTGGGTTTGAGCGTTTGCTTTTGTGGTAGTGTTGCTAATAATGCACTTTTGGTGCTTTCAAAAGTTACTTTTGATTTTGGTTTTAACTCTGGAAAACGACTGAATATCAACTCTTTTGATTTTAATTCCATGTCGTCTGACTCTATCATTAGATAGATATCTCCCAAATCTATTACTGCAAAGACAGAATCTGGATAACTTGGCGGATTTTCGATGCGGTTTTCGTACCAATCTATTGCAGGTTGCCACTCTTTTAGTTTTATATTACAGCGGGTTGCCAAAAATTGTGCCGTTTCATAAAGAGTTGAATCTGACTCTGTGAAAGTTGAATAATAGTTTTTCAAACCATCAAAGTTAAAATCAGTAGACTGCCGCAAGGCATATAGTTCGTGCATGGCAGCGCGAGCAAAATTGGTTTGAGCATGCTCTTCGATTAACTCTATAAATGATGCCTCTGCATCAACAAAATCCTCGTTTGCAAAATATTGTAAGCCTTCGTTGTAAATATCAACAGCAGTACGGGTAGATGATTTGGGTTTCCAAACTGGATCCCAAATTAAATAATCATAAGGATAAAGATCATCATAAGGGTCAAAATGTTCTCCCCAATAGTTATTGTCAATATATTGAGGAGTAGGAACCGGGTCGCGTGGGCTTAAACTTACATCCCAAAATAACAAACAATCATCATATTGCTTCCCTAGATTATCCTCATCAATTATCTGATTATATTGAAACATAACAGGAAACGAATTTTGTGAAATATAAAATTCCAACTCATCATTATCTCTAATAATTTGCGGTGTTAAAACGGGAGTAACATCGTTGTTGAAAGCCGTATAAGAATTATTATAAAGCGCTACACCACGATGGTTGTCATAAATCTGATTGGCTTTTAAATCGGCAATAACATTGTAAAGTTCCATTCCTATGCCACATTCATAAATTGTATTATTATGTATTTCGTCATTTATAATTGGAGGACCAATCGGGACTTGATAAAGCGAAAAGCCGCAATTGTGCATGGATATACCTTTTTCGTACCCTTGAATTTCGTTGTCAGTAATAGAGGTGCGCGACGAACCGTTTATTTGCAATGCAGTATTTTTGTCAATACCAACAAAATTATTATTATATACACTCATGCCGGGACGGTCCAAAAGAGTTGGTGACAAAAATCCCATTTGCTCCGAAACAACCGAAGATTGAACAAAAATACAATCATCTATTGTTGAGTGACTTGAAGTTGTTGATAAATCACTATTTGAAAAGGTGCTATTAGATACCACTAAACGTGAGTTACTATGTATAACATCTGTGTTGTTAAAAGTTACACCATCAAAATCATATTGGATATTTTTATCAAAATAGACATCCTGGTTACTTTTTAAAATTAAGCCACCCTCAAAATCAGAAAAAGTTACACCCGTACCAACACTTAAACCACCGCCAGCAATGGTAATGGAATTATTTACTCCACTGGGATCAACATTTATTTCTGCATTATCTTCGATTACAAGATTCCCATCTTTTTCTATAATTAAACTGCCCCTATCTGAAAAAGTGAGAGTACAATTTTCAGGAATCGTAATAGTTGCATTGTTGCGGACAGGTAATGGGAAGTTGATTACAGTGGGACATGTGATAGTTGCGTCTTGTGTTATTTGATAACCAGTTGCAAAAATATTAAGGGCAGGGTCTCCTAGTAAAGTCATTGCAAATTTTGCCTGTGTTAGACCGTATGGATACCATCCTCCATTTACATTTAACATTTTGGACGTCAACAACAATTCACCAGCAACAGAAATTGAAATAGTATCATTAAAAAGGCATTTTGGTATAATATGTTGCAAAGACATAAATTCATCAGTAATAATTGGCACTGAAAAATTCGAATACCCAATTCTATCAGAAGGCCCAAAAAAGCCAACAGCTCCCTTTGTTGGAGAAAATCGGGTAAGAAATTCACCCAAACACTCATCAAAAGTAAAATCACCACCAACTATAGTAATCGTACTAAAAAATGCTGGTTTATCATAATTATTTAAACCTGTTTCGTAAATTGGTTTATATAATGAATTCCCAGAATTAATATCACCATTACCACCATAAATTTGAGAAAAAATAACACCATCATTCATATAGTCCAACGATAAACTTCTTATTAAATTAACATCATGGTTTAGTTCATAGCTATCTACAATTGAATAATCCCATCCATTATTCAGTAAAGAAATGTAATAATTGTTAGTTGAAATGTTGCAAATCGGGTCATCATACATAATTCTTTCAGTTGTAAAACCCACAGAGTTACGCCAATTGTCGAAAGTATATTCTTGCTCGAAAAATAGAGTTTTTTCTACCATATTTTCAAGATGTTCTTCGTTTTGCACTGAAAACCTCCCCATAAACAATACGCCATCTTCAGAATAGGCACCTGATGAATTTTTTTTAATGCAGCTAAAATAATAATCAGAAGGAATGATTTGAGAATCCCATCCATTTATATAAGGATGATCATACGCTGTTGGCAACATTGCATTTTCCAGAGAATCAGCAACATCTCCAACTAGCAAAACATACCCCAATCTTCCATCCCCCGTATTATTCGCATTCCCACCTTCATAAACACGACGAATAAAAGTACGAATCTGCTGCTCGGTTTTGTATTCATCGGGGTCCCCATAAGGATCATAAGTATTTCCTTCGTAATAAAAATCCGCACCAAGAATATCCTCAACATTTACAATAGCTATATCAAACCCATTATAAAAGGCACGATGTTCTGCTAGTTTTAGTACCTGTGATAAAGTGTCTAATGGGTCATAAAAATCATCTGCGCAAATAATTAAATAATCCGCAACAATTTGACAAGCAACCGATGTGTCGGGGCTGATAGTAATCCAGTCAATATTTCCGGGTACAAAACCGGGGCGTTCAAATGCTTTATCATTTATTAAAGCACTAACTCCTGTGTCCTTATAATTTAACAAAGCACCCGCTACGACTTTATTAAATATTCCCGTATTAACCTGAATATTACCCGTTGGATTGATAAAGGAAAGGGTAATTTCCAATTTATCGACAACGGATAAAGTTTGAGATTGGGGATCATACTCAAACGGATTGAATGACACCTCTTTATAACGTTGATCTCTGATTTGTCCATCAGAATAGACAAACGCTAAAGGTTCATTTCCTCGAGGCGTGTTATAAGCATTAACATCGAAATGAAACACTTCTTCCATTTCTATAACTCCCTGTCCATTATCAATATAATTGATTTCAGGTACGGGATAAACCAAGCAGTTTGGCAAAGTTTGTCGCGAAACCACATTTACAGAAACATCTGTATCATCACAAATAGGCGCTGCAAACTTATAAAACAAATTTTGCAATTCGGGGTGCCCAATTTGTGCCGTTTTTGGCAAACCGCCTCCTGGCAGTATTAAACGGCGATACGCCGTTCCATTTATTAGAGTGTCTAAGGTGTAAATACCTGCTACTGACACTTCTACAATAACCTCCTGATTATTAGAGGTTAATACATTTATTTCACTATGAGCCGGCTCCGATCTTGAGAAACCAACCCAAGATTGTGCACTGACAGATATTGTCAATATCAGTGCAAACACAAAAGTTACTATTGTTTTCATACGAAAAAAATTAGTTTTGATTATACAATAAAAAAATTTAAAAATTAAAGTGCAAAATTATAAAGTTGTTTTTGAGCAACCAAATTATTTTGAGGTTTTTTTGACCATAAAACAGTTAATTTGACCACATTTTTTTCTCATTTTTTAATTGGTTGTCATTAAGAGACTTACCTGCAACCCCTTTTAAATAATTTGCCATATCGATATCAAGATTGTGAGCGAAAAAATGGTATAAATTTTTACCCAAAACCATTGAAATTCTAACGATTTGATAGTCTAAAATTTGTCTTTCGCCTTTGAGCATCTTTGCCAAATTGCTATTATCTATATCAGTTTGTTTAGAAAGCCATTTTATATTTTCCTTTTTTTCTGCTAAAATCTTGCGTATCTCTACGCCAATGTCATATTTCTTGTTCATGCCTTCTTTATTTTAAAGGCAAAAAAAAACGTGGACTTAATTCCTTAATAATATAGGCATTGAGACTTCCCACGTTCTAGTAACCAAATAATAAGAAAAACCACGCAAGAGCTGGTAAACTTTGCAATTTTTCCGGTTACTTTTTTTGATTTTGTGGGAATATCAATGCCGGAACAACAATTAATATAAATTAAAACCTATTTTTTATTTGCCATAGAATTTAATATTTATTTTAAAAAAATTATCACAAAGATAATTTATAATTTTTTTGATTGCAACAAAAAAATGTTTTTTTCGTTTAACTGATTAAAATTTTTACATTAATAATTTAAATCTATCTATTTATGAAAAAAATTATAGTAATTCTGACTCTTTTTGTAATAAGTTTGTCACTTTTATCATCACAAAACCGCAATATTGCCCGTGGTGCCGACCCCGGCGAGCTTTATATGACAAATTATTGGTTTGGTATTTTAAATCCTATTTGGGGTCATCAAAATGTTTACGACACTTTGCGTGTTGCACTTTACAGACTTACAGAGAATGGGAAAAAACTTACAATCCAATATGAAACATGCTATTTTACCACAGACCCCGAATATGAAATGTTTCCAAGTATTATACTTGCTGATGCCACAACTGGCGTACTTTATAATAAATTGGTTTATTCTAAAAACAGTTATGCACACACTCAATTATGGTTTTCAGATGATTATGGCAAAAATTGGACTTTTAGAGAGGAAAATAGTGGGAGAAAAACCTATTATATTTCAAATAATGAGGGATTTATTTATAGAGCTAGCATTGAAGGCGAAAATCAGGGAACTTTTGAAAGTTCGAATTACGCAATATCCTTTGATAATTTTGAAGGTGTTGGATTAGGTATGGAGTCGGGGCTTTTATACGGTGAAGGATTTAGATTATGGGCTTCGGGTACGTATAATGGTCGATTATTTCATTCATTTGATTTTTATGAAACATTTACCGAATTTTCTATCGATAATCAATTTATGTACGGATCTTTAAGTGGTCTGATGTATGATGTTTATCGCGGTGGTGTTGATGGCGAAGTGTATATATCCTCATGGTTTCCTCCCAATGCCGAGTATCGTGTATCATTTAGTGATGACTTAGGCGAGAACTTTCGTCATGTTTATATTTGTAATGATTGTTATTATCCTTATGGTTGGGCATCGCCTGGTTTAATAACTTATTTTATGTCGGATAGGGAGCCGGGTGTTTTTTATATTATTAAACAGCGTGAAATCGAAACTCCGCCACCATCTTGGGGCTGGTATATGCAATTTTGCATTGAGCATTATAAAGATTATGGAGAAACTTTGGTTGGTACCTATTGCCATGATTTAACAAAGGATTATGGCACTGTTTGTGAGGCTGTTACCAACTTAACGGCGGTGCAATATATTGGTAATAGTGTGCTTGTTTGTTGGTTGGATGATAGTAGTTTGCCGGTAGATAGTTTTTGGGTTTATAAGAAAACGGTGCAAGGTACACGGTTCACGGTACACGGTGAGGAGGAATGGGTGCAGGTCGAGGAGGGGGTTGCGGGTCGTACCCGCAATGACGTGCCGGGTCGTACCCGCAATGACGAGTTGGTTGGTAGGGTTTTTGGTAATGAGATGTGTTTTTTGGATGAGGGGTTGGATGAGGGTGAGTATGAATATTATGTTGTTGCGTATTATGTAACGGGTTGTGTTTCAGAGGAGTCGGCTGTTGCATCTGTAGAGGTTAGTGTTTGTGATGGTGTTAGTGTGCTTGTTTCTCAAAAATGCGAATATAATTGTGTTTTGTTGGAGTGGGAGGAGCCAGAGATGGGGGATAGGGGATTGGGTATAGGGGATGATGTGGTTGGCTACAATGTTTTTAGGAATGGTGCGCTTTTAAACAGTGAATTAGTTATTGATACATTTTATGTAGATGATAACATGCTTGCGGGAGAGTATGATTATTTTGTAGTTTCCTATTATTCAAATGGATGCGCTTCAGATAGTTCAAATGTTGTAACTGAAATTGTTTTAAGTTGCGATAAAGTTGAGGATTTGGATTATACACTTTTGGATTATATCAATATTTACCTTACTTGGAGTGAGCCTCTATCTGTACATACGGTTTTAGGTTATAATGTTTTTAAAAATGGTGCGCTTTTAAATAGTCTTTTACCAACTGAGAGAGAATATTTAGATGAGAACTTGCCTGATGGTACCTATCTTTATCAAGTATCCACAATTTATGCCCATTGCGAGTCAGAAAAAAGTGCAGCTGAGGTTATAATTTCAATTCCTCAATTTTGCGAAACACCCACAAATCTTTCTGTTGTGGCAGCACAATACGAAAATTCTGCTCTTATAACTTGGGAAGCACCTGTTAATATTGATAGTGAACTGCAAGGTTATAATGTTTATAGAGATAATATTTTGATTAATAGTGTTTTAATAAATGAAACTGAGTATTTAGATGAAAACTTAATAAATGGAACGTACTTTTATCAAGTTAGCGCGGTTTATGATTTTTGCGGCGAGTCTGCAAAAAGCGCGGCAGTTGAGGTTGTGATTTTTGTGCCTCAGTTTTGCGATGTACCAACAAATCTATCTGTAAATGTTGCACAATACGAAAATTCTGCTGTTATAACTTGGGAAGCACCTGAAAATATTGATAGTGAATTGCTTGGTTATAATGTTTACCGAGATAATGTTTTGATAAATAGTGTTTTAATAAATGAAACAGAATATTTAGATGAAAACTTAACAAATGGAACGTACTTTTATCAAGTCAGCGCAGTTTACGATTTTTGCGGAGAGTCTGAAAAAAGCGCTTCCATTGAAGTTGTTGTTTTTGTACCTCAGTTTTGCGATATACCAACTAATCTTTCTGTTGCGGCAGCACAATACGAAAATTCTGCAATTATAACTTGGGATGTTCCTGAAAATATTGATAGTGAATTGCTTGGTTACAATATTTATCGTGATAATATTTTGATTAATAGTGTATTAATAAATGAAACAGAATATTTAGATGAAAACTTAACAAATGGAACCTACTTTTATCAAGTTAGCGCGGTTTATGATTTTTGCGAATCAGATAAAAGCGCGGCTGTTGAGGTTGTGATTTTTGTTCCTCAGTTTTGCGATGTACCCACAAATCTTTCAGCAGTTGCCGCACAATACGAAAATTCTGCTGTTATAACTTGGGAACCACCAATAAATATCGATAGTGAACTGCTTGGTTACAATCTTTACAGAGATAATATTTTGATTAATAGTGTTTTAATAAATGAAACAGAATATTTAGATGAAAACCTTACAAATGGAACGTACTTTTATCAAGTTAGCGCTGTTTATGATTTTTGCGGAGAGTCTGCAAAAAGTGCCGCTGTTGGAGTTGTTGTTTTTGTTCCTCAATTTTGCGAAACACCCACAAATCTTTCTGTTGCTGTTGCACAATATGAAAATTCTGCTGTTATCACTTGGAATGCACCTGAAAATATTGATAGTGAATTGCTTGGTTATAATCTTTATAGAGATAATATTTTGATTAATAGTGTTTTAATAAATGAAACAGAATATTTAGATGAAAACCTTCCAAATGGAACGTACTTTTATGAAGTAAGCGCAGTTTACGATTTTTGCGGAGAGTCTGCAAAAAGCGCGGCAGTTGAGGTTGTGATTTTTGTTCCTCAATTTTGCGATATACCTCAAAATTTATCAGTTGTTGCTGCACAATACGAAAATTCTGCTGTTATCACATGGAATGAACCTGAAAATATTGATAGTGATTTGCTTGGTTACAATGTTTACCGTGATAGTGATTTGATTAATAGTGAATTAGTAAATGAAACAGAATATTTAGATGAAAACCTACAAAATGGCACATACTTTTATCAAGTAAGCGCGGTTTATGATTTTTGCGGAGAGTCTGATTTAACTGAAAGCGTAAGTGTAGAAATAAATGTAGGAATAGAGACATTGCGTGTAACGTCCGAAATAACAATATATCCAAATCCCACGAGTGGGGTGTTTTCAGTTTTCAGTTTTCAGTTTTCAGAAAACAGCAACGTGATTCATCCCCTTGTTGAGTTATTTGATATAACAGGCAGAAAACTTTTAACTTTTAAACTTGATAAACTTTCAACCGAAATTGATATTTCGCATTTATCAGCCGGCATCTATTTTTTGAAGATAGGCAATGAAATGGTTAAAGTAGTGAAAAAGTAGTGGTTAGTGGTTAGTGGTTAGTGATTAGTGGTTAGTGGTTAGCGGTTAGCGGTTAGTGATTAGCGGTTAGTGATTAGTGGTTAGTGGTGAGTGGTGAGTAGTGAGTAATGAGATGCCCAAAACTAAATACTGAATACTAAATACTGAATACTAAATACTGAATACTAAATACTAAATACTAAATACTAAATACTGAATACTAAATACTAAATACTAAATACTGAATACTAAAAACTGATAACTGAAAACTTTTAACGTTCTTTGCGTTCTCAACTTTGCGCCTTTGCGTTAAAAAAAATTATATTTATGTAGATTAAATACTAAATACTGAATACTAAATACTGAATACTAAATACTAAATACTGAATACTAAATACTGAATACTGAATACTAAATACTGATAATAGAATAGGATGCATTCCTAATGGAATGCAGATGTCGTGATTGATTATTTTCTACCGAGCGATGCATTCCTAACGGAATGCTAAAAACTAACAACCATAAAGCATAAACTGATAATTGAAAACTGAAAACTGAAAACTACTCTCATTTACTTATTCACTCATTCACTCATTTACTCATTTACTCATTCGCTCATTTACTCATTCACTCATTCACTGAAAGAAATATATGAAAGAAAAAAAGCAACATATTTTTGACCCGATTCGCAAAAAACTTGTCGTATTAACTCCTGAAGAGTTTGTACGTCAATATTTTATAGATTTTCTGATAAACCAACTTGGATATCCAAAAGGATTAATAACCGTAGAAAAAAGTGTTATTGTAAACGGGATGCGGCAAAGAGCAGATATTTTGATTTATAATCGTAAAGGAAAGCCCGTAATAATAGTAGAATGCAAAGCACCTGAAGTTGAAATCGGGCAAGCAACAATAGAACAGGCAGCCCGATATAATTTATCACTTGGAGTAAAATATTTAGCAATCACCAACGGAAAAACAAGCTATTGCGTTGAACTTGATTCTTCTGGATTAAATCATAAGTTGCTTACAGAGTTTCCGACGGCGGAAGAGGTGATAAATTAAGATGTGAATAAGGCAATAATTAGAAACAAATATCAAACTATGCGATATATTTAGTGTAAAGTTATGTGTAAAATGGCTCAGACCAAGATTCCTCGCTACGCTCGGAATGACCATTTCATTCCTTTAATGTGGCATGTTTCCGCTGCGGCGCTGCCGCAGCGGAAACTGAACTACCCCAAAGTATAATTCGTCAT
>WRMI01000033.1 GCA_009777175.1 Marinilabiliaceae bacterium | reverse complement strand
AATATTACATTTGCGATTCAATATGGTATCCGCCTTTGATCTTTCCTAAAACCCGTACTTTGCCAGAAACCATATATGAAACGGCTTTAGATTACTTATCAGAAGAAGATTATGGAGCTGCTCAAACGTCATTTATAGATTTAATAGAAAATCATGCAGAAACTCCATTTGCGCAAGCTGCTTTGCATGAATTGTTTGCGTTGCAACAAATTACTAATCAAGATTTTAATGGCTTACGTACCTATTTTGAAACATTTACCGTTTCTGATTCTACTCTTTATGAAACAGCACAATTTTTGGCAACTCGCTGTAATGTCAAACTAAAAGAGTGGCAACCCGCAATAGATTGGTATGAAAATCGCATCGAAAATCCGCCAAGTTATCCAGATTCTGTCTTTGCAGTAATAGATTTAGGCGATATTTATTTACGAATGGAATCTGACACACTCGGCTTGGAAACAAAATCTAAATCTTTTATTTTCAGTCGTTTTCCTGGGTTAAAACCAAAATCAAAAGTAGCTTTTGAAAGTACCAAAAGTGCATTATTAGCAACACTACCACAAAAGCAAACGCTCAAAACCGTGCCACCCATTGCAATTGGCAACGAAAAAGGGTATTTAGGACAAAATATTCCTAACCCTGCACGTGTTAGCACAACCGTTGAGTATGCAATCTACATAGATGGCAATGTAGAAATCAAACTTTTCAATGCCTTGGGGCAGTTGGTAGAAACATTTTCAGAAGGAGCCAAAGAAGCAGGAATTTACAGCATAGAAATCCCACTTTCAAAGATTCCCGAAGGATTCTATCATTATGCATTGTATATCAATGGCGAGAGAGTAGGGGCGAAGACGCTGGTTAGGAATTAGTGGTTCGTGGTTAGTGGTTAGTGGTTAGTGGTTAGTGGTTAGTGGTTAGTGGTTAGTGGTTAGTAGTGTGTAGTGAGTAGTGTGTAGTGTGTAGTGGGTAGTGTGTACTGAATACTGAATAATGAATACTGAATACTGAATACTGAATACTGAATACTGAATACTGAATACTGAATACTGAATACTGAATACTGAATACTAAATACTAAATACTAAATACTGAATACTGAATACTGATAACTGATAACTGAAAACTAAAACAATAAGAGGGGCACAGGTTTGTGCTCCTCTTTTTGTACTAAATACTGATTACTAAATACTGATTACTGAATACTGATTACTGAATACTAAATACTGAATACTGAATACTAATTCACAGATAACTATAAGAGGGGCACAGATTTGTGTTCCTCTTTTTTTAGTTAGTAGTGAATACTGAATACCAAATACCGAATTGTAAAAGCATGTTTAGATTCCTCATTTCACTTTGTTCCATTCGGAATGACCGTCCGTAATAATGGAAATGGCGGGAAAAAGTGCGGCGAAGCCGCACACTTTTTCCCGCCCTCATTTACAGGCTGATACAGTCATTCCGAACGAAGTGAGGAATCTTGATCAGGTCCTTTATATGCAACCAATGCAAAGTCCTCTCCCAAAAGTAATATTATTTTTCCCAAAATATCGCCACAACTACTGCTTGATTTACAGAAACACAACGCACAATATCCAACTATTACCATTGACCTATTCACACGTTCGCACGACCGTTTTCTGTTTATTGACAATACAGTTTATCATTTTGGTGCATCACTTAAAGACCTCGGAAAGAAATGGTTTGCGTTCTCTAAAATGGGATTAGACGCAAATGCACTTTTGCAAATTATGATATAATTTGAAGAATTTTTTACATAAATAATTTATTTTTTCTTTGTCTATATATTTTATACCTTTGCAAAATAAATACAACATAAAAATAATTATGTGCAATACTCAACTGATAAATTATATGAATAGAGGAGAAATAATTATCTACGAAACGCCGACTGGAAACATAAAAATAGATGTTCATTTAGCGGATGAAACAGTCTGGCTTACGCAAAAAGCGATGGCAGCGCTATTCGGTGTGCACGTTCCGGCTATAAATAAACATTTGAAGAACATTTTTGAAGAAGGGGAACTTGATGCAACAGTGGTTATTTCCAAAATGGAAACGACCACAGAACACGGTGCTATAGCCCAAAAAACGCAAACCCGAAAAACAAATTTTTACAACCTTGACGCAATCATATCAGTGGGTTATCGTGTAAATTCTGCAAAAGCAACCGCATTTCGTATTTGGGCAACTAAAACGCTTAAAGAATTTATAATCAAATTGACTGCGGACTTTAGCCTGCACTTTGCAATGAGCAAATTTTTGGAATTATTATTTTTTGGAATTAATCCAAAAAAATAATTAACTTTGCGGCTAAAAATAATAACAATATGAACGCCGAAAACTTAGCAAAGATAGCACTTCCTCAACCTATAAACAAAGGAGAAATTGTTTTGTATCACCCTGACTTCTCATTTACTTATTTTTCTACCAATATTGTATTCCTATCAGAATGCTTTCTCTCTTATTCACTCATTCACTTACTAAAAGACTTTTTGCGAATTTGAAAGTCGCCCTCCACTAATCACTAACCACTAATTACTAACCACTATTTTTGCTCATTCACTGATAACTATAAGAGGGAATCTGAATGGATAAACTCTTGTTATTCTTTGCAATAAAGATTTCTTTGATGAATAATGTAGCATAGAAAAAAATAATTATCAATAGTTTAACGTTAATAGTATGTAAATTAATTGTGATGAAAATTTTTCGTATCTTATTGTTATTGCTTTTGTTTGTTACTATTTCAGAAAATATTTTATCTGCCGATGTAGATATTATCCGAAGAGTTAAATTCAAAGGAAACAAAGAATTATCTGATAAAGAGTTGAAGGCAAATATCTCTTTTTCGCCATCTACACGGATGGGCAGAAGGTTTTTCAAACAAAATATTTCTTATTATTCTGACATTGAATATAATAAAAATGTTAACGAGTTGAAACATTTCTATCAAAGCGAGGGATTTCTCGATGTTCATTTTGGAGAACCGTACATAAAAACAAAAGGAAAAAAAAATCAAAGATCAATTACTTTTTATATAACTGAAAATAAACCTGTTGTAGTTGATACAGTTGCTTTTAAATTTGTTCATCAAAACGAGGAGTTACAGAACTTTACGAGTGACATTTTAGAAAAACGTAATAATTTATTATATTCCAAAGGTGGCGTTCGTTTTCGAGATGAATATGTGTTGCGCGACAAAGAGAATATTTGCAACTATCTTGTAAACAGAGGTTATCCATACTCAAACGCGATGTCGCATATTTTGGTAGATACAATAAACAAAAAGGCAACAATAATCTGGGAGATAGAGCGCGGTCCGCTTGGGTATTTCGGTGATATATCTATCAATGGACAAAATAGGACATCCGAGAAAATAATTAGTAAACAAATAGCTTTTAAACAAGGAGATGTATATAGTCGGAACAAGTTAGACCAAACTCAGCAACAAATTTTTCAGTTAGGCACTTTTCGAGTTACAACAGTAAAAGCCCAACTATCAAGCGAACAACCCGATTCGCTTCCTATCAATATTAGAGTTAGTGAATCGCCTCGAACAGCAACCCGATTTGGCATAGGATACGGTTTAGAAGATAATTTTCGCGGATTTATTGACTATACTATCCTGAATTTCCCTACGGGTGTGCAACGACTGAATATTTACATAAAACATTCGGGGACTGAACCTTATAGGATTGAATCTACTTTAACACAGCCCGCGGTTTTTTCTCCAAATTCTACTCTGGCGTTCTCCCCTTTTATTAAGAAATTAAAGGAGCCCGGATATGAACTTTTAAACTATGGTACAAATTTGATGTTATTACAAAAATTTTTCAAAAATGTAAGTGGCTCATTAAATCCTTATTATGAACAAGTTGTGTTAGATACAACTTCCATTGCTGATTTAACTTTGCCTGTTTCAGCCGTTTTAAGGAATTATTCCAAATCGGGACTTGCTGTTGGAGTAATGTATAACAGCGCAACTCCCCGCTTTTCCCCCGAAACGGGCTTATCGGTTGCATTAAATACAAAAATTAACAGCGTAATTATCAAAGGTGTGTATCCTTTTTACAAATACATTTTTGAAATTAAGTATTATAATAGGTTGAATTACAATATAGTTACGGCATCAAAAATCAAAATAGGCTCAATCATTCCAACTCGAAAGAATAATTATATTCCTGTTGAAGAGCGTTTTTTTGCAGGTGGAAGTCGCTCTGTGCGCGGATGGGCGCACCAACAACTGGGACCTTTGGATAGCGCAACCATTCCCATCGGTGGAAACTCAATAATTGAAATTAGTATCGAACCAAGAATTAAAATTAAAGGACCACTAAGTTTCGTGGTTTTTAGCGATATTGGAAATGTTTGGATGAATTATAATCAATTAAATTTGATGGAATTGCGTTTTTCGGCTGGAGCAGGATTGAGATACTCTACACCGATAGGGCCCATTGGCATTGACTTTGCCCGACCTATTTTTGACAAAGAGAAAAAGTGGCAATTTCATTTGAATATAGGTAATTCATTCTAAATCTGTCGCTAAATTTCTATAATCTTGACCTTTTATTTCGAAATAGAAAATATTTTTAAAAAACAAAATAATTTTTATTTATAAACGTTCATCTAGTTTAATAATTTAATATATTTTATTCATAAGAAAAATGAAAATATATTTGACTTGCATTATTCATAAGAAATGAAAATATATTTTAACCTCAAAGGAACACAAAAAATAACTGAAAACTGAAGACTGAAAACTATTAATGCGTTCTCAACTTTGCGACTTTGCGTTAATATAAATATTATGAATAATGTAGGTTAAAACGCAAAGGTCTATTATGAAAAAAAAATAATTTATCAAAAAATAATAACTTAATAATATATAATATGGAAATAATATCGAAAAGAGTAGTTTGTTTGTCGGAATCACAAACATTAGCAATGAATCAAAAGAGTCAGGATTTACAGGCACAAGGCATTGACATCATAAATTTGAGTCTTGGCGAGCCTGACTTCTTTGCACCCGACCACGTCAAAGAAGCCGCAAAAGAAGCAGTAGATAAAAATTTTTCATTTTATTCGCCCGGAGATGGTTACCTCGACCTCAGAAAAGCGATAGTAGAAAAATTTAAAAATGAAAACAATCTACATTTTACACCACAACAAATTATTGTTTCAAGCGGCGCAAAACATTCAATAGCAAACGTCATAATGTCAATAGTAGACGACGGTGATGAAGTTATTGTTCCCGCACCTTATTGGGTTTCATACGTAGAATTAGTGAAATTAGCAGGGGGGAAAAATGTAATCTTAAACACAAATGTTGCTAACGATTTCAAAATTACTCCCGAACAATTAGAAGCGGCTATTACTCCTAAAACAAAGGTGTTTTTATTTTGTTCACCGTCAAACCCGACAGGGAGCGTATATAAAAAGAGGGAATTAAAAAAATTAGCCGATATATTGGCTAAATATCCAAATATCATAATAATTTCAGATGAAATTTATGAGTATATAAATTTTGAAGGAAAACACGAAAGCATTGCGCAATTTGAAAATATTAGTTACCGAACTGTAATCGTAAATGGTGTTTCCAAAGGATATGCAATGACAGGTTACAGAATCGGCTACATTGGTGCTCCGCTTTGGATAGCAAAAGCATGTTCTAAACTACAAAGTCAGTTCACATCTGGATCATCGTCAATTATGCAAAGAGCCGCACTAAAAGCCATAACTTCGGATAACTCTTTTTGTTTGGAAATGAACAAAGTTTTCAAAAAAAGGCGAGATATAGTTATAAAAGAAATATCAGAAATACCAAATATAAAGTATAATATTCCGCAGGGTGCATTTTATCTTTTCCCCGATATCAGTGCATATTTTGGTAAAACTGACGGAAAATTAGTGATAAATAATTGTTATGATATGAGCCTTTATTTGTTAAGCAATGCTTTTGTAGCAACCGTTTCGGGTGATGCCTTTGGAGACCCTAATTGCATTCGACTTTCGTATGCAACTTCAGAAGATAAATTAATAAAAGCAATGAAACAAATGAAAGAGGCTTTTGCTTTGCTGAAATAAATGAAATACTTTCCGCGCGACCTCGCAACCATGATGGCTGCTCAACTTGAAATGCGCTCAATAGAGCCTGTTTCTTTGCTTGCTATTGATAGTCGGTCGATTATTAATCCGTCCGAATCAATATTTTTTGCTCTGAATGGAATACGACACGACGGTCATCGTTTTATTAATGAACTATATACAAAAGGAGTGCGTAATTTTGTTGTGGTTAATCATTTTGAGATACCACAAGATTGTTTCGCTGCTAATTACTATTTTGTCAAAGATGTTTTGTATGCATTGCAGTTATTAGTTTCAAATCATCGTAAGAATTTTTCTATTCCTGTGCTTGCAATTACGGGCAGTAACGGCAAAACAATTGTAAAAGAGTGGATTTGGCAAATGGCTAACGAAAAGGAGACAATTACCCGTTCTCCAAGAAGTTACAACAGTCAAGTGGGAGTTCCGCTTTCGGTGTGGCAAATTAATCATAAGAGTGATTTTGCCGTTTTGGAAGCAGGTATTAGCAAAAAAGAGGAAATGTTAAATTTGGAAAAAATTATTAAGCCTTCTTTGGGTTTATTTACTAATATTGGCGCACCTCACCAGCAAAATTTTATTTCCTTAGAAGAGAAATTATCCGAAAAATTGATTCTTTTTAGAGATGTTGATACTATTTTTTATTGCAAAGATCATCATTTGATTGATACCAAAATTAAAGAATTATATTCTGATAAACAACTAATTACGTGGGGAAATAATAAAGATGCTGACCTTAGAATTGTTTCTGTTGAACATAATATTCAAACAATAATCACAACTATTTGGAACAAAAGAGAATATAAATGGACATTACCTTTTGAGGATGCTGCTTCAATTGAAAATGCTTTGTTTGTACTACTTTTTTTGTTATTCAAAGGATATGACGCAGAATATCTTCAACAAAAATTGAAACAACTTCAACCTGTCGAAATGCGTTTGGAACATAAAGAGGGAGTTGGCGGCGCATTAATTATCAATGACACATATAGTTCTGATTTGACATCTTTGGAACTTGCGCTCGACTTTTTGAACCAACAAGGGCAAAAAAAAGGAATAAAACGGACAATTATCCTTTCTGATATGTTTCAAAGCGGTATGTCTGACGCTAAACTTTATGAAAAAGTTGCCCAACTACTTAAAAATAACCATATTGATAGATTGTTTGGCGTTGGCAAAGTTATTTCTTCTTTTACGCATCTGTTTGACAAAAATGCCCGATTTTTCAAAACTACCGAAGAGTTACTCTCTATTTTGCATAGTTTTTCATTTGCTAAAGAAGCGGTTTTGATAAAAGGAGCGCGTTCTTTTGAATTTGAGCGAATTGTGTCGCAATTGGAAACAAAACAACATAATACGTTATTAGAAATTAATCTTAACGCTCTGATTAATAACTTAAATATTTTTCGTTCACGATTAAATTCTGATACAAAGGTTCTTGCAATGATTAAAGCTTTCGGATATGGGAGTGGTTCGCACGAAATTGCAAGCGTATTACAACATCATAAAGTTGATTATTTAGGCGTTGCATTTGCCGACGAAGGAACAGAACTTCGCCAAGCAGGAATTTCGTTACCTATTATTGTGATGAACCCCGAAGAAAATAGTTTTAGCACAATGCTGAAACTTGGACTCGAACCTGAAATATTTTCTTTCAAAATTTTAAATGCTTTCAATAAAGCGGTCGAAAATGAGGGTGTGTCTAATATTTCTATTCACATCAAAATAGATACGGGTATGAATCGTCTTGGTTTTCGTTTGGAAGAAACTGAAAAATTAATAGCCGCCTTAAAATCTATGCCCAATTTGAGAGTCAAATCAGTTTTTTCGCACCTTGCAGGAAGTTCCGAACCAGAACTCGATGATTTTACACAAAAACAAATTGCTCGTTTCAAAAATGTTTGTGAAAAAATTAAATCAGAACTTCAATACAATTTTCTTCGTCATATCTTAAATTCATCGGGCATTGAACGTTTCCCTGATGCTCATTTTGATATGGTAAGGATTGGAATTGGTTTGTACGGTATTAGTGCAATTAACGACAAACGCTTAGAAAATGCCGTTACTCTGAAAACTTATATTTCACAAATAAAAAGAGTTGCTGCTGGTGAAACAGTCGGATATGGTTGTGCGCAACGTTTTGAAAATAAAGGTGTTATTGCAGTTATTCCAATTGGATATGCTGATGGATTTAATCGTAAACTAAGTTGTGGAAAGGGCAAAGTTTTGGTTAACGGCAAACTTGCTCCCATTGTTGGAAATATTTGTATGGATATGAGTATGATAGATATTTCATCTATAATAAATGTTAAAGAAGGAGATGAAGTTATCATTTTTGGAAATGAGTATCATCTTACAGAAATAGCAAAACAATTAGACACAATTCCCTACGAAATTTTAACAAGCATCGGTCGAAGGGTAAAAAGAGTATATTTTAAGGAGTGAAAAGAGTTTAATTTAATAGCATAATATATTTAGCCTGCATTATTCATAATATTTTTTACCGCAAAGTCGCAAAGTTGAGAACGCAAAAATTAGTGGTTAGTGATTAGTGGTTAGTGGTTAGTGGTTAGTGGTAAATAACTCTTTCACTCATTTTTCTACTAAGGTTGTTTTGTTGAAAAAATAAGGTAAAAATAAGGTTTTTTCTCATTTTCTCATTTTCTCATTTGCTCATTTTCTCATTTACTCATTTTCTCATTCACTCATTTTCTCATTCACTCATTCACCCATTCACTCATTTATTACAAGGTGGACGACCGCAAGGGTGCGCCCCTACACTCATTTACTCATTCACTCATTTACTTTTTTTTAACACTTTCAAAGAATATTAGATGATTGTTCTTTAATTTTTTCTAATTCGTCTTTCATGATGACAATAATTTTCTGAATATCAGCGTCGTAGGCTTTTGAGCCGAGAGTATTAATTTCTCGACCCATTTCTTGTAAAATAAACCCTAATTTTTTCCCAACAGGGTCGTCTTGTTTTAGAGTTTCAAAAAAGTAGTCGATATGTTTTTTTAATCTTACTTTTTCTTCTGTAAAGTCGAGTTTTTCAATATAATAGATAAGTTCTTGTTCAAATCTATTTTCGTCAAAATGTTTAATTTCTAAGAAGTTTTTAGAACTTTCAATAATTTTAGTTTTAATTTTATCAATTCTTTGTTTTTCAAATAGTTCAATTTGTTGTAATGCTTCATCAATAGAGGTGGCATGTTTTACCATATCGTTTTCTAAAATGATGCCTTCTTGTTGTCTAAATTTATCAACTTCTTCGATGGCTTGGTCAATAGAAATAATGATTTTTTCCCACTCATCGTCCTCAAATTGTGGTAATTCAGTAGTTATTGAATCGGGCAGTGATAGGATAATTTTTAGAAAATCAGTATTGTTGCATAAATTGTATTTATAAGCAAAATTGTTTAGTTGATGATAATAATCTTCAATTAAAGGCATATTAAGTTTGGATGATTTTTCGGGAATTGTCGGCTCTATCACAATTATTAGGTCAATTTTTCCTCTATTAAGTTTGTTCGACAATCTGTTTTTTATTTCAAATTCCTTTTCTCTTAATTCGAAAGGTAATCTGATAGTAATATCTAACTGTTTGCTATTCAGTGTTTTAATTTCAGTATATAATTTTTGGTGAGGCAGTTCTAATGTTGCTTTGCCAAAACCTGTCATGGATTTAATCATAATAAAAATCTTTTTTTTTAACCTACATCATTCATAATTTATTTTAACGCAAAGGCGCAAAGTTGAGAACGCATTAATAGTTTTCAGTTTTCAGTTATTTTTTGTGTTCAGTTTTCAGTTATTTTTTGTGTTCCTTTGTGGTTAAAAGATATTTTCATTTCTTATAAATAATGCAAGTTAAATAACTTTTAATTTAGCAAATTTGAGCATTAACTGTTTTTTTCCCACATTAACAAATTCCACTGTAGCTTTGAGGTTGGAACTATCTCCTTCTAAATCAGTAATAATACCTTTTCCAAATTTATCGTGTGAAACATTTGTTCCAATTTGAAATTCTCCTGAAAATGTTTCGGAATTAATATTTGAAATGGGGTTATAAAATTTTGTAGACAACTTTTGAGTGGGCTCAACTTTTTTGAAGTTTTCTAATTTTTTGTATTTAAATTGAAAATCATTATCAACAAAATTGGGGTCGATGTCGTCAATAAACCTACTTGGGTCTGAGAAATCCATTCCTCCATGTCTGAAACGACTTTTAGCATACGATATAACAGCACGAATTTTTGCACGTGTTAAAGCAACGTAAAAAAGCCTTCTCTCTTCTTCTATTTCTGCTTCAGAATCCATTGACATATAAGATGGGAACAAATTTTCTTCGGCACCCACAACGTAAACATACTCAAATTCTAAACCTTTTGCCGAGTGAACGGTCATAAGTTTAACCGTTTTTATATCAACCTGTTTTTCAGTATCTTGGTCTGTTAATAGAGAAACTTCTTCCAAAAAGTGCGCCATGGAGTCTTCTTGTTCGGTTTCTAAACGTTCATCAGAAAACTCTTGAATAGCGTTAAGCAACTCATTAATGTTTTCAATTCTTGATTGATTTTCGGGAGATATGTCGATTTTTAGTTCTTCGATGATACCACATTTTTCAATTATTTCATTGGCAAGGTTAATCGCAGAAAAATTTATTGCCAATTTTGCAAAACCAGAAATTAGTTTTACAAATAGTACGATTTTTTTTATTGTACCCGCATTAAATCCGAAAGAAGACAGATTTGGACTTGTTATAATATCCCATAAAGTTGTATCGTTTTGAGCAGCAAGTAGTTCGAGTCTATCGATGGTAGTTTTTCCTATTCCTCGAGCGGGAACATTGATAATACGTTTTAATGCCTCGCTATCATTTGGATTTATAACAATTCTGAAATAAGCAAGAACATCTTTAATTTCTTTACGTCTATAAAAAGATAAACCACCGTAAATAACGTAAGGAATACCGTTTTTGCGTAATGCTTCTTCAAAAATACGCGATTGGGCATTGGTCCGATATAGAATAGCTATTTCATCAAGACTGACTTCTGTTTTAGAACGTATGCTATTTATATCATTTACAATAATATAACCTTCTTCAGAATCAGAATATGCTTGAAAAACTTTAACTTTTTCGCCAATATCATTTTTTGAAAATAGTTTTTTGGGTATTTGTCCTTTATTTTTAGCAATAAGACTATTAGCGGCTTTAATAATATTCTGTGTAGAGCGGTAATTTTGTTCGAGTTTAAAAAGTTTAAAATCATAATAATCTTTTTCGAACTTCAAAATATTTTCAATTCTTGCGCCTCTGAAACTATAAATACTTTGAGCGTCATCTCCAACAACACAAATATTGTTATGTTTCGATGCAATATGCTTAATAATAATGTATTGTGAAAAATTGGTATCTTGATATTCGTCAACGAGGATATATGCAAAAAGTTCTCTATATTTTTCTAATACTTCGGGGAAATCTCTGAAAAGGATATTTGTATTAAGGAGTAGGTCGTCAAAGTCCATTGCACCTGCTTTAAAACATTCTGTCATATATCTTCTATAAATTTCGCCCGTAAGAGGAATTTTGGCATATTTATCGGCAATAGTTCTTCTCATATCGTCCATATATGCGTTTGGGAGTAGTAAATCGTTTTTTGCAGATGATATACGCGACAAAATTGTGCTCGGTTTATATGCTTTATCGTCAATTTGTAATTCTTTTATAATCCTTTTAATGAGACTTTTAGAGTCGTCTGTATCATAAATTGTAAAATTAGATTTATATTTAAGGTATTCGGCTTCACGTCTTAAAATTCGTGCAAAAATAGCGTGAAATGTACCCATCCATAAATGTTTAGCGGAGTGGTTGTCAACAATTTTAGAAATCCGTTCTTTCATCTCTTTTGCGGCTTTATTGGTAAAAGTAAGTGCAATAATACGCCACGGTGGGATACCAAGGTTTAGCAGGTGTGCAATCCTATAAGTAAGGACACGTGTTTTCCCCGACCCAGCACCCGCAATAACAAGCGCAGGTCCTTCAGTGGAAACTACCGCTTCTCTTTGTGATTCGTTTAGTTCTGATAAATATTCATGCATAATAATGTTCAAAAAATTTTTTGCAAAAATAATAATATTTTTACTATTGTTCAAAAAAAACATCAACTACTTGTTAAAGTTTCATTCAAAAAGAATATTTTTGTTTGTTTTAACAATCTTAGTACCTTATTTTTACACTTGCGGTATTTTGCTTATGCTTTGTAATTTAAGCTCATATCAAATACCAAGACAGATGTTTCAATATAGTAGTCCAAACATCCAAAGTGGTATTTTGTTTTTATATCCAATTTCAATATCATCGGCTACAACAAAACTGTTTGGTATATCTTTGATTTGGTCAAAAGATTTCTTTTTCCCGCCGACTTCAAAAGTATAGTTATCTATCATAAAATCCCCTTGTTTCGCGAGTACAACATCGGCGACCGAGCTTAATTGATTAACAAAAAAAGTTTCTCTTGCACTGCCAATGTTAGCGTTTTCGCCAAATAAGTAGGACAAATTGGTATTATTGAGCAAAACCTTATCGGGCTTTGTAAGGTCGCCAATTGTTTTGTTTTTGTATGAAACTAAATTCAATAGTTTTGCATTAGCCAACAATGATAAGTATTTGACTGTATTGTTCCTATTGCTGCCTATAGCTTTACTCAAATCAGTAATATTTGGCGTATAAGGCACTAATTTTGCGAGAATTGCTAATAACTTTTTTAATTTGTGCCTTGATTCAAACTCGATATTTTCAATGGCAGGAATATCAATATCAATGACATTATTTACCGCTTCTTGCAATTTTATGTCGTACTTTTTCAATCCTTCTTTGTAAAACATATAATAGCCGATTTTCAGATACTTCTTAAATAAAGGCATTATTTTTATGTTTTCTGTAATCTGCAAAGCAATATTTTGATGATTTTCAACTATTTCTTTCAACGAAAATACGGGAAAATCGCCAACTTTTTCAAATTTTAAAAATTCTCTGAAAGATAAGCCCTCCAACTTTTCATAAACAACCCTTCTTGACAGGTCTGCCGTTGATTTGTAGATTTGTAATAGCGACGAACCCGTAAATATAACTTTCAGTTTAAGAAAACTATCGTAGATATTTTTTATTTGTGTTGCCCAATTGGGATAGTGGTGGATTTCGTCCAAAAACAAATGCGTGCCCCCGTTCATATAAAATTCGTCTGCTAATTCAAAAATTGTATGATTGGCAAACCACGAATTGTCTAAACTTACATAAAGCGCCTTATTTTTGTCTTCAAAAGTTGCCTTAATATGTTGTAACATCATTGTTGTTTTTCCAACACCTTTTGCACCAATAATGGCAATACACCTCTCGTTCCAATCAACATCTGAATAAAGATATCTAAATGATTTCACCTCGGTTTCTTGCAATATTCTAAGATAAATTTTTATTAAATTATTCATAATGAACATTTTTAGTTATTAATTATAAATTTTCTCGGCGGCAAAGATACAAAAATGTTTTTAATAAATAGCATAATTTTATAAAAAATGTTTTTAATAAATAGCATTATTTTTTGAAAAATGATATTTATAAATAGCATATTTATGTGAAAAATGCTATTTATAAGTAGCATAATTTGTATAAAATGCTATTTATAAGTAGCAAAATCTTATATAAAATGCTATCTATAGATAGCATTTTTAAAATTGTTCTCTTCCACAAAGTGCACAAAAAATGCACAAAGAGCACAATTTGATATTTAACGCTTTGTGTATTTTGAGAAATCAATTTGTGAGTCTTGCTATTTATAAATAGCATATTTATGAAAAAAATGCTATCTATAAATAGCAAAATTCGCAATTATAATTGTAGCAAAAAATCCCCCACACCCCTCATTCCTCATTCCTCAATCCGCAACTCAACAAGTGTGCCGGCTGGGTTGTGGGCATCGTCAAACAGGTCAATAATTTTCATTTGGGTTGAAACTTTTTGGTCTTTGCTAAATATTTCTAAATGCTGTGCAATAATTTTCAGCCCTTCTTTTGTGCCTTCTGTTTTAATAGTTTTTGCTTTTTCACGACCTATCCCGTTATCTTGTACTGTAATAATTAGATGAGAATTTTCTCTGTATATATTTATGAGAATTTTCCCATTCCTGTTATGTAAAGTTCTAAGTCCGTGTTTGAGTGCATTTTCGCAAAAAGTATGCATTGCCATTGTAGGAATTAATGTTTTAGGGTCTACATCTTTGGCAACATTAATTTCATATTCGAGTCTCTCCTCAAATCGAAGTTTTTCTAATGACAAATATAGTTGCACATATTCGAGTTCTTCTTGGATAGAACGGCAAATAGTATCGCTATTAAAAATCGTTTTATTAGAAAAGTCGGCAAAATCGGCGACATACTTTTGTGCGAGGTCAGGGTTGATGGAAATCAGATAATTGACTGAATTTAAGACATTTCCCGTAAAGTGAGGAATAAATTTTGCTTGTACCGCTTTGAATTTTATTTTATCGATTTGTCGTTTTGCCTCTTCTTTTTTCCTAATAATTTTTTTTGTAATATTCACAATAAGCAAAGCGGTTGATGCCACAAAGAGCAGTATCAACAATAATCCAAATTTTGAAAGCAAAAAAGGTGGCAAAATCTCTACATATTGCGAAAAAGCGCTATCCGACCATTCTATTTGGTCGAGCGATGATTGCACTTCTAATTGATATTCTCCGAAGGGTAGGTTTTGAAAAATTATTGTGCGGTCGTTTGAAATTTGCCATCGGTCGTCAAAGCCGTTTAATCTATATCTAAAAATAACTTTGTCGGGCATTGAAGGCTCGGCAAGCAAAATGTCGAAACGCAAATTGTTCTCTTTATATTTAGTATGCAAATTTAGCGTATCAGAAACTAACTGCCATTGATGACCTCTGTCGGATGAATATATTGCCGCAATGAAAGGCTTTCGAGGTTTCAAAATTGTTTTTTTCATTAATTCATCAGGGTGAAAAACTACTACTTTGTCGGTTCCGCAAACCCAAACATAGCCCTCGTGGTCAATGCTTATGCCATTTTGACCGCACTCCCATACATCGAAACCATCATAATAGCCAAAGGTACGTATATTAATTTTGTTTTCAGCGTGAAACAACTCTAAATCTAAAATATGAACTTCGGGGTTAGTGCCAAAAATTATATATCGATTGTGATAGTTGGCTACAAATAAAGTCGTTTGTTCAAATATATGTTTATCAACCCCGTGAATGTTTTCGGCAAAAAGACCTTTGAGACCCCCCTTCCAAAGTGTTCCATATTTATCTACTGCCATACATTCAACACTATTATAAGGACGCAAAGTGGTATCATTCACTATAATACCATTTTCTTCGTCTAAATAAGATTCAATTCCGTAGAAAGTTCCAATTCGCAAATTATTATTACCATCGCGACAAAGGGAGATAATATGCCTGTTATCAAAAGGATATGTAACAATTTGACCGTCAGATTTCAACATATTAAGGGTTTTGCATGTATCAGAATGTCCGCCGAAAAATATAGCATCTCTTATTTCGTCATAATAAATTGATAATGAAACTCCTGTCATAATTGGCTTTATATGATTAGGTTTCATTTTATTAGGGTCGTGGACGGCAATTCCTGCATGAAATGGCAAATAAATACGATGTTCCTTGTCTGTAGAAGTGCTCATATATCCAATAGTTGAAATCTTTTTTCCATTATCGTAAGGTATAATTTCGTGCAAAAAACCATCTTTGTCAGCCCTCCAAAAACCGTAATCATACGAAGAAAACCATACGTTGTTGTTAATATCTTTGATAGCGCCCCAAATATTGTCGTTCTTACTAAGCCCAAGTTTATATTCCATAAAATTTTTTGTGCAATGATATATACCATCTTCACACGCAAGCCAAAATGAGCCATCATTGTCAACTATTATTTTCCAGGGGCCGCGAGTTTCTAATGGGAACGGTGTTAAACTATTTTCATCTATATTAAGTATAAATAACGAAAAATGTACACCGATAATGTAACGATTATCATCAAGGTTTTCAACCATTCTAATGCCATCTTGTTCTTGCAAAGACATTATATATTCTCGTTTAAGTGTTTCGTTTTCAATATAAAAACGGTTTAGCAAAGATAAATCATCTATTCTATGGGGTTTCGACTTTGTTAGGCTACCGTACCATTCATTTTTGCTTGTTGTACTCATATTGAGGTAATTATAATCATCTTCTAATTCAGTAATATGAACAATTTGTAGTTTGTTATCATTCAAACGGTAGAGTGGTAATTGACGGTTTTCTAATTGCTGTGGTAACGCATAAATTTTGTCATCAGCAGACTTCCAAGTATAAAGCATTGGCAAATAATCCTCTAATACTGAAAAAGTTTTGTTTTTAAGGTTGAATTTGAGGAGGGAATGGATATTCATGTTTGTTTGCGTTGTATTAAAGCAATTAAAAAGAAAAATGTTATCCCCAATGATTTGAGATTCGTGTCCCGAACGAGCAAGAGTGTATGGTTCAGGTATTGGAAAAAATTCCATGGTTTTGTTTGGATGGTAAAAAATAATCATTCTCGTAGCAATTAGCACAACTGCGTCGCCATAATGAGCGTAATACCTAACATAAGCGTCAATTTGCAGGTCGCTACTGCTAAAATTTTCAAAGTTTAAACCATCAAAACGACTTACACCTCTAAAAGTTGAAAACCAAATATATCCGAACTTATCTTGGAATGCGTAAAAAACTTGAGATTCGGGTAATCCTTCGCGTAGCGCAAAATGGCGGTGAGAGTATGTTTCAGACCATTTTTTGGGATGTTCCCTCGGATACAGGGATATTGAGGTTGCTATTAATATTATTGAAAATAGCACTGCTGCGGGGGATACGCGGATTTGACGGATTTTCACGGATTTTTTCATATTTTATTTTTTATTTAACCACTAATTACACTAATTTTCACTAATAAATTTAACGCAAGGTCGCAAAATTGAGAACTATTTTTTTACCTCAAAGAACACAAAGGTTTTGGTTATTGAATTTATTGAAATACACAAAGAACACAATATTTTAGAGACGTGGCACGCCACGTCTTTACAGAGGGTGCGCCCCTACTAATCACTAACCACTAACCGCTAATCACTAACCACTAACCACTAACCGCTAATCACTAACCACTAATCACTAACCACTAACCACTAACCACTAACCACTAATTTCCTCGCTTCGTTTCACTATTTTTTTCATATTGTCTCTGCTGACGGCAAAGGTTAGTTTGCCATAAGCTGTATTTACTTCTACTTCTTTAGATTTGTTGTTATAATCGTCTATTAGGTTGAAATTTAAGATACAATCTCGCCTAATATATCTAAAATTTTTGGGAAGGATTTCAAAGAACTTGCTCAAATGACCTGTTACAAAAGAAATTACCTCATTAGTAGTATAAATTTTCACTTTTGTTCTTTCTAATGTTTCAATGGCAACAATCCTGTCATGTTTAATTCGCAGTGTACCTCTTGGGAATTTAAGTTCTAATGTTTGTTCTTTAATATATTTCAGATAATTATTGATAACTCCTCTAATTTTTTCATTATAAAGGGGTTTTGTAATATATTGGACAACTTTAAGTTCTATACCTTTGACGGCATAGTCAAATTCTCTATGAGCAGAAATAATCACTGTATAAGGGAACTTTCCTGCTTGTTGGATTTTTTCTAAAAGTTCGAGTCCTGTCATATCGGGCATACAAATATCCAAAAAAAGCAGGTCAAAATAATCTTTCTGTAACTTATTTAACGCATCAATTGGATTATCAATTTGTACTATTTTAGAATTTTCTAAGAATGACGAGACTAAGTGAGCAATAAATTCTCGTGCGGGTTTTTCGTCGTCAACGATTAATATTCTATGCATAACAAAAGTGTGTAAAAATTTTTTGCAAAAATATAAATAATTTCAATACAAAAAATAAAAAAAAGATACCATTCGTGCACAAAATTTTACCATTCGTGCATAAAAGGGGGGATTTTTTGTGATTTAGGGATAATTTTTCGCAAAAATAAAAGAATTTGTAGATTTTTTTCGCCTGCATTATTCATAAAGGAAATATGTCGTTTCGTTATACGACATCTGTATGGGGCAACCCTTACGTTTGCCTTGAATGATATGGAGAAAGACATTGTATGAGCAACCTTTGCGTTTGCCTAAATAAAAAAAACGACGAGGGTTGGGTAGAATAAAACGGACGAGGGCAAGCCTCGCCTCTACAATACCATATATAGGATGGTAATTGTGCGACTGCAAGGGTCGCACACACAACGATACCCAGATATACCTCGCATGAATAATGCAGGTAAAAACATTTTAATACATTAAATTACAAAGGATTATGAAAATGATTCCGCAAACTAAAAATGTCGCTATTTGTCAGAAAAAAAATCACTAACCACTAACTAAATTTAAATCTTCGGCAGATTTTGGTGGTTGTGTAAGCACTTTGTCTCCTTTTTGCAAGCCTTTTTCTATTAATACGTGCGTTTCATTTTCGCCGCCAATAGAAACTTCTTGTTTTATAGTTGATAGTCCATCTTTTTTGTAGACAAAAAAGATGTCGTCTTCGGTGAAAATTGCTTGTCTGGGCACCGTAAGAACGTCTTTAAGGTTTTGCACAATAATAATGTTAGTAGATGTCATTCCGGGAAGTAGTGTTTCACCTGCAGGGTCAACTTTAATTTCTACTTTGAAACCCGTAAGGAATTGACCGCTAAGTTCTTGTCCCACGTTTGCGATGCGAGTAATTTCGCCGTTAAAATCTTTTTCGGGGAATGCGTCAATTTTTAGGCGTACAATCATTCCCACATCAATTTTTGCAATATCAATTTCTTTGACGTATGTAACAGATTGAAGTGTAGTTAAATCGGGCAACATAGCAATAAAAGGTTGCCAACGGCTAACATTTGAACCGGGTTTAATTTTTTCGCCAGAATAGTCTCGCTGATAAACAATCAAGCCACGTCCGGGTGCTTTAATAATGACCTCTTTTTTCAAATTTTCGAGCAATTCAATATCTTTAATTTCTTTGTTTAAATTTTCTTTTGCCCTATCTACTTTAATTTCGTGCTTACGTTTGAGACTAATGTAATTTCGTTCTGCTTGTTCAAAATTTCTTTGAGATACTTCAAGGTTTATTTGTGCTTGTCTTTGCACTGCTTGTGATTCATAAATCGACTGTTCTAATTTAATTTCTCTATCAGTAACAACATCTTTTGCACGCCGTATTCCGTCTCTTGCTTCGGACAATACTAATGAACTATCAATTTTAGCATTTTCAAATTCGACCTCTCGTGAAAGCATAAGGTCAGTGATTCTTTTAATATTTTCTTCGATAGACATTGCGCCGAGGGTTGCAACATAGTCTCCTCTTTTGACTACTGTACCTTCTTTAACCATATCATTAATAGGAAGTTGATATACGCGTAAACTCCACGGCATATTCTGCATTATCTCGGGTATTGTAATATCTTTAGAAACAAGTGCTTCTAACTCTCCCATTGCGGTAACGGTCATTTCAAAATTACCTTCCTCAACTTTTACTATTGCGGCTTCTTTGTCGCCACCTTCACGTGTAACGAAATAATAAATTACAGCCGCAATGACTATAATTCCAAGAAAGATTAATAATTGCCATATTTTTTTCATATATTATTTATTTTAGCCACGAATTTGTTATTGAATTTATTGAAATACATTAATTTTCACGGTTCTTTTTAACGCAAAGGCGCAAAGTTGAGAACGCAAAGGTCGCAAAAATAGTGGTTAGTGGTTAGTGATTAGTGGTTAATGACTCATTTACTCATTTTTCTACTAAGGTTGTTTTGTTAAAAAAATAAGGTTTTTTCTTATTTACTCATTCACCCATTTACTCATTCCCTCACTTACTCATTTACTCATTTTCTCATTCACTCATTCACTCATTTACTCATTCACTCATTCTCTAATAACTAAATACTCATTACTCACTACTCGCTACTCACTACTCATTACTCATTACTCACTACTCACTACTCACTACTCACTACTCATTACTCACTACTCACTTCTTTTGCAACAGCTCATCCAACTCCTCTATCAATGTTTTTTCGTTAAGAAAGTCATATAGCGTTAATTGCCTTATTGTATAAAAACTTGCCCAATAGTTTCGTAAAGCGTTATAATAATTTCTTCGGGCGGCATCGAGGCTCGTTCGTGCTGAATTTAAACGAATTACGTCAACTTTATCAATCCTAAAACGTTGCATTGTAACATTAAAACCTAATTGAGCAACTGTATCGGCTTTTGAGGCTATTGCGACCTGTTTTTCCTGAAGATTAAATTTCAAAACTTCATTAATAATTTTTTGTTCAAAATCAATCATATTTTGAGCAGCCTGAATTTCAGTTACTTCCTGATTAGATTTTGCCATCTGAACTTGTCCTTTTCTATATCCCCAATCTACTAACGGAACATTAAGAGAAACAAAAACAGCGTTACTATTTTCGTAAGGAGACTGATAAACACCCGACAATTTTTCGTCCTGTTTATTGTATCCTGCACTTGCTCTAACTGACGCATTTAAACCCGTATTTGCGCGTGTTTGAGCAACTCTTTCTTTGGCATTCAGAAGGCTAAGTTCGTAATTTAATATATCAGGATTGTTTTCAAGCGCTAAATTTAAGGCATCATCGACATTTACTTTTAACGGAGGTATTTCAAAAGGGACAATACAATTAATGTTGATGTCTTCGGGTAAACCCAAAAAAGAATTTAAAGATGTTCTTGCTTCTCGCAAGCCAATTTCAGACCTTGATAGAGAAATCTCTGCATTCAGTAGTCCAAGTTCTAAATCTAAAAGTTCGTCTTGCGTAACAGTACCAATTTCAAACCTACCACTACCAATGCGATGAAGAGTATCAGCATTTGAATAGTTAGTTTCAGAAATCACTTTTTCAATTTCGGCATCAATAGCATTAAAAAAGACCATAATTGTCTGTAACGCAATACTTTGAAGCGATTGAAGGTAGTTCTTTTTAGCCATTTCAAATTTCAATGGCTCGGTTTTTGCTTCCCACCGAAATGAGTTGTATCCGTTAAGTGATTGTACAAAACCAATAGAAATAGGGTATGATGTAAAACTAATGGGACTACCTTTTTTTTCACTACTGAAATTTTCTATCCTTTCGAGGCTTGACGCAATTTCAAAAACTCCTCCTGTTGGTGTAAAGTTTTGACTTATACTTAATTCGCCGGAGGAAGTAAAAGTATGAACTTTTAAAAAGTTTTCGTTGGTATAGTCGGGCTGAACTCTTTGAGAAAACCTTACAGGTGTTGCCCTTAAAGTAAGACCGGGCAAACGAGAGGCTTTAAAACTCCTAAATTCCCAATAACTTGCTAAATACATATTTTTTGCCCTAAAACTGTAAAGCGACTGCACGTATGCTAATTCTATTGCCTGTTCCAAAGTTAAATCTAAGGTTATTTGTGCCTTGCCAAATATAAAAGTTGGCAATAGAATAAGTAGTACTATTATTTTTTTCATATTATATTGATAAAAAAATTTAGTCATAAAATCTATTTTTTTTGTGTATAACGATTTTTTGATAAAAAAATTTGATAAAATGAGAAAAATGTTGTTGTTTTTTATCAGTTTATTTTGAGCCATGAATTACACGATTATTTTTAGCCACGAATTATATGATTATTTTTAGCCACGAATTTTCACTAATTATCACGAATTTATTGAAATTGTTATTGAATTTATTGAAATACACGAAAATTAGGTTTTTTTCTCATTTCCTCATTTATTACAAGTCGTGCGACCGCAAGGGTGCGCCCCTACACTCATTCACTCATTTTTCTACTAAGGTTGTTTTGTTGAAAAAATAAGGTGAAAAATAAGGTTTTTTCTCATTCACTCATTCACTCATTTACTCATTTACTACAAGGCGGGCGACCGCAAGGGTGCGCCCCTACACTCATTTACACATTCACCACCTACACATCCTCCATTCCGAGCAAAAGTCTTACAATCATATTAGCTTGGTGTCCGGCACAAATAGAAACTCGCGGTGCCATTAATCCGTCTTCATCCTCAGATGTATACTCCGAATCACCGCATAAATACAGATTTTTAAAAACACGCTTTGTTGTAATTTTATTTGCACTTTTATAACCAGATAATCCAGAAGCGGCAACAATTTTTGTATCGTTACTTTGTAGTAAAGCATTCACTAAAATCGCTTTATATTTAGGATTATCAAATGCTTCACAAACAATAGGATAATCTATAAATAATTTAGCAGCATTTTCTTCTGTGATTTTCACAGTAACTGTTTCCGTATCAATAAAAGGATTTATCACATCAATTTGGCTTTTTAATGCTTCTGTTTTATACATTCCAATATGCGAAGTGTTGTAATGTTGCCGATTCAGGTTACTTGGTTCTACTTTGTCGAAATCAACGAGTAATAATTTGCCAACACCAATCCTTGCGAGCATAACAGCGATGTTCGAACCGAGACCTCCTAATCCGGCAATGGCAACTTTTCCTTTTAGTAACTTAGCCGAACTATTGGGAATATTTTTTGCTGTCAATGCAGAAAGTGTTATTCCTTTTTCCATTATCCGCCCCCCACAAAATTAACAATTTCTAAATGGTCGCTATCTAATAATATTTCAGACACGAAATTATCCTTCGGAACAATAGTACCGTTCTTTTCAACTGCCACCCTATCAATAATATACCCCTCCTGTTCGAGAAATTTTTGTAAATAAAGTTTGTTGTCAATTGTGATATTTTTTCCGTTTACTAACATATTTTTGAAATTTGATTAAATTATTTAATTTTAAATGTGTGAATAAGGTACTTAGCAACAAATATTACGTGGTATGCCATATCTATGTAGGTGTTGGTTATAGTCCGTGTTTCATTTTCAGTTGGAGGATTTCTTTTTTTGATGCGGTATCTTTATCGCTTTTATCGTAAATATCTAACAAATAAATGTCGGTATTTTGAACATCAATTAGCACGTTACAAGTTAGTACTCTTGCTCCGCCTCTTTTTCCTTTGTTTTTGGAGGTTATTGCCATTCGTACCTTTCGCATATTGTTGCCTAAGTCACTGCCCTTTCTAGGATTTTTTTGCAAATCCTTGATAAGAATTTCATAATCATTGTCTAAAGAGGGATATTTTTTTGCAAGTTTTTTGAAATTTTTTTCAAAATCACTTGTTGTTATTATCTCGATTTTCATTTTTGTTACGTATTTCATCAAGGAACTCCATCGCTGTTTTTTTCTTTTTTTTTCCATCTATCATCAATCGCACTTCCGCTAATGAGCGGTCTAATCTATGATACTGTTCGCTTTTTTTATCTTCTTTATTAAGCGACAAATTGAACGATACCACATTAGGCACAGATTGCAAAAGTGCAATAAGAGTTTTACCCAAAGTATCCTTTTCGTTTATTGTTATCTGATATGTAGCCATATTTTCTAAATTAAAATTTTGACAAAAGTAGATATATTTTTTGAATTTCAAGCATGCATTTTGAAAAAATATTTTCCCCCTTTTGTAATATGCAGTATTCAGATTTCATATTATTTATTTTAACGCAAAGGCGCAAAGTGAAGAACGCAAAGAACGTTAAAAGTTTTCAGTTTTCAGTTATTTTTTGTGTTCCTTTGTGGTTAAAAGATATTTTCATTTCTTATGAATCATGCAAGCTATATGAAGCAACAAAGAACAGTTTTTAAGAATAATGCAGGTCAATTCAATGATAAAAAATTTTTTACAGCAAAGGTCCTACCAACCTTGCGAATGATTCTTTCCATTTATCTATACGTGAACGGTTATTCCATTCGTTTTGAGTGATTTGTATACTATTTGACAAATCTTCTTCAAAAGTAATAGTTAATTCTTTTGCAGTTTTTTCATCATAAATAAATGCAGAAATTTCAAAATTTTGTTCGAAACTTCTGAAATCCATATTTGCTGACCCAATCACTGAAACAAAATCATCAATAATCAAAACTTTTGAGTGAATAAAACCTTTTCTGTAGAAATAAGTTTTAATGTTTGCATCAAGAAGTTCGTGTATATAAGAGCGTGAGGAGCGCAGCGAAATGAATGCGTCACTTTTTTCAGGTATAATCACTTTGACATCCACTCCACCGAGAGCGGCTGTTATCAGTGCAAGCAAAACTGCTTCTGTTGGCATAAAATATGGCGTGGCAACGTAGACATACTTTTTAGCAGATACTATTGCATGAAAAATTCCCATCATGATTGCGTGCCAATCCGAATCGGGACCGCTTGAAACAATTTGCATAATTTTGTCGCCATTGGCTTTTTTATATGGAAAATATTTTTTATCGCTCAACTCTTCGTGGCTAACAAAATACCAATCGGTCAAAAAAATTGTTTGCAGCGAATTAATTGCATCTCCTTCGATAAGTAAGTGAGTATCACGCCATATACCATATTCTTTATTGCCTTCGATATATCTGTCAGCAATGTTAACTCCACCCATAAAACCTACTGTTCCGTCTATTACAATTATTTTGCGGTGGTTACGGTAATTTATTTTACTTGTCAATTTTGGAAAATGTACAGGTAAAAATGAATATATATCAATTCCGCTATTGCGTAACTCTTTGTAAAACGGCTCTTTAAGTTCCCAACTGCCAACATCATCAACTATTAAACGCACTTCAATGCCTTCTTTGGCTTTCTGTTTTAATATGTTTAAGATAGTGCGCCCTATTTTGTCGTCAGAAAAAATATAATATTCTAAATGAATGAACGATTTAGCATTTTTTAATGCAAAAATAATTGCCTCAAAAGTAACTTGTCCATTATGTAACAGTTTAACGGAGTTCCCCGTAGTAATAACGGCATTACTATTATTCAACAACAAAGTAAGCAATTGACGTTTCTCTTCAAACAAATTGTTATGAAACAACTCCTCTTTTTTTAGACTATCTACTTGTTGGGTCGCTAATGTGGTAAAAATATCTTGATTTTTGAGTACGTTGCGCGCAATAATTTTCTCTTTTCGGAAATTTTGTCCTACAAAAATGAAAAAAATGAAACCTACAACGGGGAGCAACACTAACACTAATATCCAAGAAATAGTTTTTACGGGACTTCGGTTTTCTAAAACAGTATCTACAACGAGATAAATTATTCCTGCAAAATAGATTATGATAACAGAAATTTTGATGATTTCGTATATATAGTGCAACAAATCCATATAAATTATTAATAGTTTTGAAAAAAATTCAGTGTAAAATTATCATTTTTTTCTGAAAAAATAGGTTTTTGATTAATTTTTGGTGCTTCAACTCCTTTTTCAAACCATTTGTTTCCAATAAAAATGCGGGCTTCATCCCAAATATTTTTTTCTAAAAAAAGATTAATTAATGTTGCGCCGCCCTCAACAATCAATGATTGAATTTTATTTTCATATAAATGAGAAAGAATTGTTTCAATGGGATGGATGTCGTGCCTTAATTTCACAAATTCAATTTTTTTAAGGTTTTGTTTTGGATGATATGTAAAAACAATGGTTTGAGTTTCACCGTCAAAGAGAGATAAAGTTGATGGCAGTGTTCCTTGTCGGTCAAGTACTAATCTCAAAGGATTTTGTCCGCACCAATCCCGTACAGTCAACTTTGGGTTATCTTTAATAGCGGTTGTTGAGCCTACCAAAATTGCTTGTTCGCGACTTCTCCATAAATGCACAATTCGCCGTCCTGATTCATCGGTTATCCAATTAGGATGTGCGATGGCATCTGTATCTCTTTCAATATCAATAAATCCATCTTCGGTTTCTGCCCATTTTAGTATAATATAAGGGCGTTTTTTTTCGTGAAAGGTAAAAAATCTACGGTTTAATTCGCGGCACTCTTTTTCAAGAATTCCAACTTCCACATTTACACCATGTGAACGCAGTTTCTCTATTCCTTTTCCAGATACTTTGCTGTTTGTATCAATAGTTCCCACAACAACGTTTGGAATTTTTTCCTCAATAATTCTCAAAACACATGGATTTGTTTTGCCAAAATGAGAGCAAGGCTCAAGGTTTACATAAATAGTTGATTCTTTGAGTAATTCTTTGTTTTTAAGGGTTTCAATGGCAATTACTTCGGCATGTTTTTCTCCCGCCTTACGATGATAACCTTCACCAATTATAATATCATTATAAACTATAACCGCACCAACCAAAGGATTAGGATAGGTTAAACCTTCCGCTTGAGAAGCGAGTTTAAGACAACGAAACATATATTTTTTCATCTGTTTGGGTTTAGCCACGAATTTGTTATTGAATTTATTGAAATACACGAATTTTCATTAAATTATTGAAATTGTTTGTTATTGAACGTATTGAAATATTGAGTCTACCGAAATATAATCATTTGTTTGTGTATCTTTGTTCTACTTTGTGTGTCACTTTGAGACGTGGTACGCCACGTCTTTACACAGAGTTGCACACAGAGATTCTTATTTTTCTTTAAATAATACATTCAATCTCGTAGAATTCATCAAAAAAATAATTGCTAATTTAGGGCGCAAATTTAAGACTTTTTCGTGAAAGAAAAAAAGTACCATATTTTTTTAGCCACGAATTTCACATATCGTCATCCCCTCGTTCATTAAGGTATGGATGGTCAAAAATTGCAGTTGTATCTATTGATACTTCGGGTTGATAAACCGATGGCACTAACCATTGGTGTGTTACTCTTCGTTTTACTCCATCCGCAGAGTAATCATACAGTGTGCTACCACTTAAAACTACTGTATTGTTTATTTTTACCTTTCGTGGCAAATTAAGAGTATTATATTCTACTGTCATACCTTTGTTATCGTCTTTTGTCATTGCACCATTTTGGTTATAACCATATCGAGGTGATGAAGTTATACTCCATTTTGTAAAAAAGTACTCATCAGTGCTTGTGCTTTTATATGTAGATTTATCAACAACTTTATTTATTTGGTTGCCAAAGTAGCTTAATTCTAGGTCATCTGCAAGGATAGATGACATTCCTCGTTCAACATCTTCGGGTGAGAATCTGCTGCTGTAGTGGGCAATGGCTACACTATCCATTTCGGCTGTGTCATTTGGTTTTACAATTAAATTTCTTTTGGTATAACGTTTTAAACTTTCAATATTTCCTTGTTTGTCATACTCAAACTCTTCGTTGTAAAGTCCACTCTTATCAAAAGTATCTCCGCTATGATATGCTTTTGTAAGTCGCGAAAGATTATCATATTCAAAAAAATAACTATCAGTATATCCCGTACCTGCACTGTTTCTCCACTGCATAACTTCAATATTTCCACCGGGTGTATAGTTAAGTTGCTGAGCAAACTCTTGCGTATCAATTGTTTTAAGTCGTGAGCGCACATCATAACTATATTCAACAGGCTCTTTTGTTGCATTTTCAGTAGAATGTAGCCTTCCTGTTTCTTCATAATTATTTTCAGTAATAGTAACAGTGCCCGAATTGTTTAATTTATGTGTTACAATTTTTAACCGTCCCGCATGGTCATATTCATAATTGTAAACCTCATTTATAGATGTATTACCTTTAATATGTATATGCATCTTTTTCAGTGGGTTACCCGTATAATCATAGTGTACATACTCTTTTTCTACGCCTTCTAAGTGGTTGGTAGATTTAGTTTGCACTATCCTTCCAAAACAATCATAATAAAATGCAGAATAAAGATACATATCACTATCGAGCATTGCTGTTGCGCTGCCTGTAAGTAAGCCCTTGTGGGCAACAATATCGTCTATGTTTCCGTACATTTTATTAAAATCTTCGAGAGTATTGTCATACAACAACGAAGTTTTGATGCCGGATATTGCATCGATGTCAAGAAAAGTGTAATTATCATAATAATTAGCGTTTGACACCCCGTATCCAAAAACGTTGTTCGTCCAAAAATATCGGGAATAGAAAAAAACCATTTAGAACTGTCTCTTAGAGGTTTAATTACCAAACAAATAGGTTATAGTAAGTGAAAAGCCTTTGTTTTTCATGGATATATCCTCATCCATCATATCCAAAGTGCTTTTATTGTACAAATTAACAAGTCCAATACTATAACTTAAAGTTGTCTGAATGTTGCCAAATTGAACACCTGTGCCGAAATTAAGACCAAAATCGAATGCGTTAACTTGATCTTCACCACTTCCCATTTTAATTTTATTGTCAAGGCTTGTTTTTTCGTCAATAATCACTTCATCATTAAATTTCATTAAAATTGATGATTCACTTTTTGACTGACCTCCAAGCCCATAACCAAAATAAGGTCCAATCTGCAACAAAAGTTTTGCACCGCTTAAATCTAATTTGTAAATTGCGAGGATAGGAACTTGAATATAATTCAAATTCGTTTTGCCTTTTGATTGAATTTTGGTATAAATTCCTTCCTCCCTTGCTTCATAATCAGAGTCTATTTTCCAACCTTGAGTAGCAAATAAAATGCCTGATTGGACTGAAAAAGCATTGTTCAGTTCAAAGCCGCCAACAACACCGATTTGAAATCCGGGTTTCATTTTTGGGTTGATGGAATTATCTAGTTCTTCATCGCCTGATGGAAAATTGAAGTTCACGTTGGTAAGGCTAAAACCTGCACGTGCTCCAATTTTAAATTGCGCCTGCGATAAGCATGTCGCTAAAACGACCGCTAATAATAAAACTATAATTCTTGTCCTCATCTTTTTAAATTTTTAATTAATAATACACAAAGTTAATACTATTTTTTTAATAAAATAAATAAAACAAATTTTCTGTTAAAAAAAGTTCAGAAAGTTCACAAAGTTTGTAACCACTAACCGCTAACCGCTAATCAATAACCACTAACCGCTAACCACTAACCACTAACTACCTCTCTGCCTCAAAGCAATAGGCATACATATCGCTCAGTGCAATAACTTTTGCAGGTTGGTCATCTTTTGCGGGTAGTACATACACTGCATTTGTTCTAAATCTTGCGCCTTCTCCCTCGCCGAGTAAACCAGCATCGATACGCCATAACATTTTGCCCGTGCTCGCCTCAATTGCAAAAAGCCGCCCACCACCCGAACCACCAACCATATAAACAACGCCGTTTAGATAACTCATACGGCTGCAGGTGCCCGCGGTTTTTACACTCCAAAGAATATTGCCCGTTTCTGCTTCTAAAGCGTAGGCGTATGTATCTTCGCAGTTTGCTATGACTTTGCCTTCTTCTAAAATAATACCCGCACTTTCAAAGTTGCCATTAAATTCTCTTTTCCATAATTGTTTACCCGTTTCTAAATCATGGCATACAATACTAGTGGAAATCGCTCCGTATATTTTATTGTTTACAATAATAGGCTCATAATAAAGCCCATTTGATGGTTTTGGAGGTAAAATCAAAATTTTATCCCATATCCATTCATAAGTTTCTGTATCATACAGTCCAAAATAAGGTTGAGTGACCCAGTCGGGCAGATTTTCACAATAGGTTACAACTAAAAGATTTTTTTGATTGGGTACTTGGGTGACATGATAAATACCTCTAACACAATCAGGGTGTTCAAAGGCTAAATTTGCTTTAAGAAATTCAGATAACACCCCAGTTTGCATATCTCCTTTGAAAGCAATAAATTCATTATACCCATCACTATTAATGACCTCAGCATAAGAAAAAAAATATTTGTCGAATGAACCTATTCTCACATCAAAACTTCTATCACGTTTTTCGCGCCATTTAGAGGTTCCATTATCCAAATTGATACCATAACTCCAACTTCCCCATTGAAAAGTAAGTATGTTATTATACTGATGATAAAAACGGATATACAAATCAGAAAATTTTGGTTCAAATTGATCGTCCCAACTCCAAATCGTTTTTCCTATATCCGTATCAATTAAGGTAAATTTGTTTACATTTTTATCACCATTTGTAGTAGATATCAATACATTTCCCATATAATATACAGGAGGAAAAACAAAGCCATTTGAAACAGGTTCCTTTTCATGCAAACTTGTTTTCCAAAGAAAGGGGGTGGCAATAACCACCCCCATATCATCAACTCTTTGGAATACTTCATCATTTTTCATTTCATTACAGGAATATAAACAAAACTGCAATGAAAATAACAATAAAAAACAATTTTTCATATTCACTTTCTTCTTTAAGGTGTTTTCCTTTCAGTACGGAAAAAGTCTCCCTGTTGTTTATCAAAAATCGCGTTCATAGTATTTTTCGTACCGTCACTAGTTTGCCCGTTCTTATTTATACTATACGTCATATTTTTGAGTTCCATGTGGTTGGCATGGTCAATAACGTAACGGTTTCCTGAGGGGACACCTTTCAATTCCTGTGCATAAGTTGGAAGTAAGCCGTCAGTTTTGTATGTAACAGTAACCCAAGTAGTAACAGGGGTATGTATCCAACAATCACAACATCCCGTTTGCCCAGTTGGTAGCTTAGGTTTGGTTTGTCCGCCGGGTCCAGTAGGACAAGGAACCCACTGCGAATTAGTTGTAGTCTGTTGTTCTAAGCGGCTAGCTTTAATCAGGCTGCACCAAATAGATTGACTATCGTCAAGCCAATCTCTGCCTTGTTTCCATTTAAATGCTAATGGTATTGTAAAAATTCCCCCCAAATAAAATATATATTTAGCGTTATAAAATGACCTTAAAATGCTAACATTTCCAGCCATTTTGGCATCACCAGGATTACCTGATGAGCCGGCACCATGTATCATTGAACCAATCATTCTCCAATGTACAGGACTTGTTTCTTCAGCAATAATTGATATTTTATGCGTTGCGGAAGAATAATTATTCAGATTGTTCATTGCGTTACTCCCTTCTTTAAGGTCGTTGTTTGTAGCTTGGCTAAAATAATTTTTTATTGTATTTAAATTATTTTGTATAATAGCTACAGACAGAGTACCTGCCAATATAGTTATTGGTGCCCATACAGGGTCCACAGATGGACCTGCTGTCAATTTAGCCACAGCATTAGCAATTACAGAAACTGCGTTTCCATTCAGAACATTGGCTGAAATAGGAGCACCATAATTAGGTGATGCAATTGTGATAAAACCACCAAATCTTTTATCGTTTGTTGTATTTCTATCAACTTCACGGATTACAACACCTCCCATGCTATGACCAATACCAATATTTGTTGCGGCGGTATTAGTCCATGCGTTTTTTAACTGCGTTGCTGCTGGCGAAAGTCCATTTGCATAATTATAGGTTGGGCGCGCACTAAATATTTTTCTTTCATTTTGAAAAATATTTGCGTAGTGCTGCCACGATGAAGCGTCACCGCCTAATCCATGCACCCAAACTACGTTCCTGTTCTGCGAAAACATCGTTATTTTCGATATTAATAACAGGATTAGAATAATAAAAAAACTTGCTTTACTTTTCATAATACAAATTAATTAAGGTTAAAAATATAGTTCTCAATTTTTGTAGATGTAATCTGCAAAACTTCAGCTCCAGATGGCATTTCTAAAACTGTTTCAGTTCGGGTAGCGTTCATTAAATGCGCTCCTTCTGTTTCGTAACCGAAAAACATTGTCGATGTAATTTTTTCATTCTCATCGTAAATTGTATACGCTACCATCTTGTTTATGTTTCTGTCAATAATTGTTACAATTGCGCCAGTAGCCTGATGCATTATATCACAAAGATTTTGACGGACAGAAACAATTTGGTCGTCGTATTCAACAAACATTCCTCTGGTTCGTGCTTCTTCAATAGTATTTTCAATCGTTTGTCCCCAAATATTGCTTTGCAAATTTGCATATTTTTGCGCTGCATCTTGGTTACTTGATTGTTTAATTTGCTCAGCCCATTCGACCATCTTTTCTGATTGGAAATTTTCAGTGGCGAGCATTCTCCTACTACCGTCATAAAAAGTAACAGTATTACCAATTATTTCGGTTCTTTTTGTCTGAGGCACATCACTTGGCTCAATTTCGTGCGGAATATTAATTTTTCGCTCAAAATCCATTTCTTCTATTGCCATGTTTATAGTGCCGTCTGGCATTATGTACACTTCTACTCTCTGTTTTTCCTCGCTTGGATTTAGATGTGCGAGGTCTATTTCAGTAAGTTCATCAAAATCGTAATAATATATTTGATATGTAGTCATTTCATACGATAATGATAGCAAAGCTCCGCCGGATTTTAATCCAATAGATAATTCATTTAAGTCATCTAAGGAATTCAGTCTCTCGGTTTCGCTTTTACATCCTGTAATAATAATTGTTGCTAACAAGATAAATGTCAAACTCAATTTTGTTATTTTTGACATCGATTCAAATTTTTTCATAAATTTGCCCATACCCTTGGGACTTTATTTTGCATCTGGTACGCTATATTAAAAACTATTCCGTTTTTACAAGATTTCCTTGCTTGTATTGCTGGTTTCCATACCGTTCGGTATGTTAAAAGCCCATCCTTTCCAAAAGAACTTTTTTCACACAAACTTGATGACTTGTTTGCCGAATGTCACTTTTCCACGTTCTGTATCGTTCCGCACCCTAAGGCACACTCCACATGGAGTTTTTATGAAAACAAGTAAACTATGATGGCACTGTTGTTGTCCGTTGTTTCCTGCTTTTTATCATAAAAGGTATTTTCCTTTCCGTTTCCAAAAAACTAAGTTTTCTCTACTTTTTTTATTCTTGTTCAACAATTTGTCAAATATATTTTTTAAAACATTTAGCAATTGGCTCTATTTTATATTTTTCGCACGTTTATTCGTGCATTTGCTTTGTTTGGGGTTTGCCTTTTTTGCGGCAGCCTTGCAAACGATGCCTTTCTTTTTCCTTACAAACATCAAGCGTAATCGCTATTTTGTCTGTTTTAATCCTCTTCAAATAATTCTGCAAATTAAGAACATTATTTTTTAATACACAATTTTTTTTGTGTTTTTTGATGAAAAAATAATAAATTCATCAATTTTTTTC
>WRMI01000032.1 GCA_009777175.1 Marinilabiliaceae bacterium | reverse complement strand
ATCGCGGCATTTGTAACCTGAGCTAAACAATTCCGGTGCGATGCGCCCCACATGTATGAAGTAGGCATCGTGAGTAAGGGCTTCGATAAGCGGGTCGAAGGGCTTTTGAATGCTTATTTCTTCACCTGTCAACAAAGAAACGCCACTTCGTTTTACCTTATAGGCTACGTCTGAAATGTGCGATGTTTTCGGGGTTTCGTCGCCTATTATGTATATGACTGCTATTGGCAACGCCTTTAAAATTCTGTCACCTTTTTTGATTAGATTATCTTCATTTTTGTAATGATTGCCCATGTATGTACGAAAACGTGCTACGTCGGCGGGTTTGAGCGACTGCTGTATTTCTATCAACACCTTTTTCTTACCGCCTCCTCTCGTGCGAATAGTGGTAACAAAATCTAAATGTATAGGTTTTAGCGTTTCGATGGGTTTTGCGTGTTTTTCCTTTTCCGTTTCTTTATTTTTTTCCTGAATATATTCCTGCGGCGCAAATTCGATGTCTAAAATCCGCTCGCCAGTAATTGTACCCACAAGGCACCGCGCGTTGTCCTTGTCTGCCATCAGCGACTTGAACACCGCATCATACATCGGATTAGCAATTATGATGTCCTTCTTTTGTACTGCCATATTATTATTCAAAAATTTTACGCCGCAAAAGTAATATTTTTTTTGGGGACATGCAAATTTTTTTTGGATTTTGAGTGGATTTTTTGTAGTTTTTAAAAAAAGCAATACCATGTATTTTTAACGCAAAGACGCAAAGTTGAGAACGCAAAGAATAGTGATTAGAGGTTAGAGGTTAGCGAATATCTGCCAAATCCGCTTATTTCCACTGCCTATATAGCACACAGATAACACAGATGACACAGATATACACAGATTTTTTTCTAAAATGCCGATGGAAGACGTTCGGAATGCACCAAACCCCACCCCATCAATTACCCCACGCAGCAGCACTCGGTAGAGTGCCACGTAGATAACCCGGTAGGGGCGTACCCTTGCGGACGACCGTGAGCGCAATTCGGGGCATCTCCAAGAAAAAAACCAACCCCATAACTCTTTATGAATGAGGTTGATTTATTCTTTAACTTTTATGCTTCCGAGGTTAGCTAACCACTAACCACTAACCACTCTCTTTAGCATCTTCCGCCTACCATCTAAAATGCCCTCTCGGTTCTGCATTTGGAAAGTACCGGATTTCATCTGGGGGAAGTTAATGCCGGAATTTTCGTCTTCGCATTCTTTGAGAGCGGCACGTTTTTCTTCCATATCCGGGATTACTTGGTATACATACACGGTGCATGCTTCGTAGAAGATTTCCATGTTTTCAGGGTTATAAGCTGGTTTTATTGGTCCTTCTACTGGGGGGCTGCGACATAAATGATCAACCACCCAAATATGTCGATAAACACTATCCCGGAATGTTTCACGTTGAATATCGTCGGCATTAAATACTCGCCAGTAGCCAGGTTCACAGTTTATAGGTTCATTCAATGCTGGATAAATTAATGAACGCGTATAATGCGCATGAGCGCAACTATCCTGTGCGCCGATACATACCGCTTTTCGCTCATCCTTACACGGATCATCATCCCCATACCGGTACACCTGGAACCCAAGGTTCGCCAGGTATGTGCTGTCCTCTGGGGTAAAATCACGCGGGTTTATATAATTCTTCCCTTGGATCACACCTTTGCCGGTTGATTCAAGTTCTTTCAGTCTTTTAACCAGCCAGGCTATTTCACTTGCTGAATATTCTTTTGGTGTCGAATGGAACTTTCCATCAGAAACCGCATGCAGAATATCCCCGTCTTCCAGATTCTTTTCAGCAGTTTTAAAATCCGATGATTTTACGTTTTCACCTTTCAGTAACAATTCTGCAATACGGTCGTTTTCTATCTTGGTATCTTCGCATGCAACAAACAAAAGCATAATACCAAGCAAAAAGGTTGCTGCAATGCATAGAAAGCATTTGTTCCAAATTTGTTTGTTACCATCGGGCGGGCTTGTGCCTGTGTATCCATACACAGCTTTTCCGCCGCTACCACCACCGCCACCTGTACCGCAGGTTACGCTGCATGGGGCGGGCCCATTTATTGATGCCATTAAACTTTCGTACGTCATCAACCCTTCGCGTACCATTCATACCATAGAATGCCAAAAGGTGTGCGCACTCGTAAATTTTGGATTTTTGCACGAGGGCTTTCGCATAAATTTCTTATTTTCTAAACGCTCCATTGTGCACTCTGCACCGTATTTTCCCAAAATTTATATTTTAATTAGGTTATTTATTATTGATTTGATAATATTTATTTAGTCAGCATTGCATTTTTTTGAAAACTTTTTTAATTGTTATTTTCCCATCATTTTTTTTAATTCTGCTATTTCTTTTTGTTGCTCTTCTATTGTTTTCTCTTTTTCTTCTATTGTTTTCTCTTTTTCTTCTATTGTTTTCTCTTTTTCTTCTATTGTTTTCTCTTTTTCTTCAATCGTTTTCTCTTTTTCTTCAATCGTTTTTTGTTTTCTTCAATTTCTTTTTTGTTTTCTTCAATTTCTTTTTCCATTCTTTCGTATTCTTTTTCGTCTTGGTCTGCCCACCACGCGGCTTCCATCTCTCTTTTCGATTTTGCATCTGAGGCTGCATGCTGTAGTATCTCTACCATCGTTTTAACATTCTCATTATCAATAGGATAATCGTATTCTTTGGTGGTCTCTTTGTCATCTATGAAAAATTGCTGTTCAAAAACACTCAACAATTTTTCTAATAATGTACTCGGTTTCCCTTTTATATAAGGTATCTGGACAAAATAGCCATCGTGAGTAAGCGCCTCTATTAGCCTGCTTTTATGCTTTATTTCTGTTTTGCCAATCATATCTGTATAAGTACGATTTACTTTTATTGCAGGCGCTTTTATTTTTGGTATTGTAAAACCTAACAAATAGATACATATTATTGGTAATGCTTTTTCGACTTTTCCTGTTTTTACTTCAACTACATCTTGAAGTTTGTATTGTTCGCCTATATATGTCCGAAAACGAATTAGGTCGGTCGGTTTACTAGATTTCTGTATTTCTATTAATACTTTTTTATTTTCGTTTCCAGCAGTGCGGATTGTGGCAACAAAATCATATCGTATTACCGATAAAATTTCTACTTCTTCTTTTTCGTTTCCGACTTCTTTTTTCTTTTTTTTGGTTTTTTTTCGTAGGTATATTCTTTAGGCATCATTGCAATATCCACGACTTGCTCGCCTGTCAATGTCTCAACAAAAAAGGCAGCGATACGTCTGTTTTCCATCAAATGTTTAAATTTTTAAAGATTTACCGCCGCAAAGGTAATAACTTTTTAAAAAAAAATAAAAACTTTTTTATATTTATTTATATTAATTTATGTTTATTTAACCTATTAGCGAGTTACAGCACATATTTAGTGAAAACAAAAAAATAAAATCACTTTTGATGTTATCCACGCACCCTTGTCTTCCACACCGCCAGCGGATGTTCTCTCACCCGACTAATTATTTCTGCATCGTTAAATAACAATTCGGGTTGATAAATGCCTTTGTTGAAATTTTCGATAAACATTTTTTCATTGTCGGTAAGTATCATCAATTGAGATAGATATGTTTTGACTTCTGATTTAGCCGTTTCAAAATCAAATCGCTCGCTTTTCTTCAGCAAAGGCATAAGATTAGCGCGTATTTGCGGATATTTCAGCGTGTCTATTGCATCGAAATTCAATAGAAAATCTATCTTTTTTCTACTGCCAAGGACAAGGTAGAAAATAACGATTTTTCGCATTAAATCCTGTTCGCCATCGCCTATTATGCAATGTTTTAGCATATTTTGAATATCGTACAAGTCTCTTGGTGCATTTCTCTCTATTAGTGCTTTTATTTTTCCGCCAAATAATTCGAGCGTCGAAAGTGTTGCCAACTTGTCGGTAAGTCCAAGAATATCAACATTTATGCTTTTTTTTACAATAGGCATAACGTGGCAACGCATCGAATAATTGATTTCAATCTTTATGTTATCTCTATTTCCGGCGGCATTTTGAAAGTAAAATACCCACGAATCAAGCGAGTGAGGATTTTTTGTGTTCGGACTTATGGCATATCCCCGCGAAAACATAAAATTAAGAATGTCGTTGTTTATTACAGTGCGGGTGCTTATCATTTCGTCGCGATTGCAGTTCACGGTAAAATCCAAATCAATATCAACGGACAATCTCGGTAAGTTGAAAACAGTGAGATTGATAGCCGTGCCGCCTTTCAGTGCAAGGCGTTCGGCGGTTGACGGATGGCTGTTGAGGAACTGCAAAACTTCGTACAATCGAAACATTTTTTCCAATGGGTCTCGAATAAATCCGATTTCGGCAGCCATCGCGTCTAAAAAATTTTTGCTGTAATTATACATGTTCGCTGCCCCCCTGTTCTAAAAATGAAAGAATATTTGCTGGCGCACACAATTTCCATTCACTGAAAAATGTGTCTGATGAGCCGCTATCAGTAAGATATCTCGTACTTTTACCCACTTTTGAACGGCAAAACGCAAAAAAATCATCACTCAATTTCATCTCTTTTTGAAAATACGCGAGAATAAACCCCGTTTTCTGATAAAGAAACTGTTTGTCAAAACAATTCAGGTATTCAAGCAATTTGCGCTCGTTCACGTAGGTAGTAATTGCAAGGCATTGAATAAGTTCGTCCAATCCTCCGCACAAATCAATTCGGTTGACACAGTCAACGATAGTACGCTCCAAGTCCGTCACTCTGACGCGATTATCGGTAACAGGATGTACTACGCCCATTTCCGATGTTGCCCTGCAAAAAACATATTCTATACCATCGTAATCAAAATTGCGAAACGACTGATTTGAAGACACATACAGTCGGTAGAAAACCTGATGCGCCAAGCCGTGATATTCGAGCGCCGTGTGGTATGCAATGCTTGACGAAGGCGTTATGTGTGAGGCTATTTCGAACTTTGAGGCGAGGCTTGCTTTGGTCGCCAAGTCTGTAGCCACGTACAAATCGCGCCGAACTTGAGATATCAATCCCTCTTTTTTGTAGCGGCGCAAAATTTCTTTCGCAACATTCTCATCCTTACTGAATGACACAACGTCCTTCTTGCGAAACACCCTCAAACGATGCAAATCTTTTATGTACTTCATTATATCTACTTTAAAATTTCGGCAAAGATACATAAAAATATGTATTAATGATGCAAAATTAAAAATATCAAAAAAATATTTTTACCCTGTGCTGTGATTTAGCACAATAAAACTTTATTATTGTTAGATTTAGTTAAGCAAGGCTTTACATCCCACGCAGCAACACTCGGTAGAGTGCGTACCCTCGCGATCGCCCAATAAGCGCAATTCGGGGCATCTCAGTAAAATGCGACATTTTTAGTTTGCGGGAACATTTTCGTAATGCTTTGAATGTTAAAGTAATAGGGTTTGCCAAGTTAGGAACTCTGAAACTATTAAAAATAAATATTATGAATAATGCAACTTAAATAACAAAAATAAAAATTTTAGATACACAAATAAATAATTATATCACAACTAATTCGTAATTCGTGTAATTTGTGGTTAAAAAAATTCAGAAAAAAAAGTTTAATTTTTTTGTTTTTAAATTAATTACTATATTTGCATAAATTTTTAAATTAATTCGGTTTATATATGAGAAAACACTTTTTATTATTTTTGCTTGGAATATTCTTTATTTGGGTAGTTCAAGCGCAAACTAATCAAATCTCAGGGGTAGTAACGTCAGCGGAAGATGGCGAACCGCTTATTGGCGTGAATGTTATGATAAAAGGCACTAATTACGGTACTATTACAGACATGAACGGAGCCTTTAAAATTAACGCAACTCCTGAAGATGCAATGGTATTTTCCTTTTTGGGATTTATTACCAAAGAAGTTTCAGTAGAAAATAACCTTGATTTTAAGGTAGAACTAAACGAAGATTTTAAAGCACTAAGCGAAGTAGTAGTAATTGGCTACGGAGTGCAGAAAAAGAGCGTTGTAACGGCGGCAATTAGTCGTGCTACATCTGATGATTTAAACAAAGAAACGCCTACACGAATTGAAAATGTGTTAAAAGGGAAAGTTTCAGGAGTTCAAATTGTTCAGAGTTCGGGGCAGCCAAATGCTGACTCAAAAGTACGAGTTCGAGGAGTAGGCACAATTAACAACAGTGACCCCTTGTATATCATTGATGGTATGCCCGTTGTAGGAGGTTTAAACTACTTAAACCCTGCTGATATAGAATCAGTAGAAGTGCTTAAAGATGCCGCATCTGCCGCAATTTATGGGACACGAGGCGCTAATGGAGTAATTTTAATTACAACAAAATCGGGTAAAGAAGGAAAATCGACCATCAATTATGATGTAAGTTATGGTTGGCAAAATCCTTGGAAGAAAAAAACGTTGTTAAATGCCCGTGAATATATGATTTTGATGAACGAGCAAGATGTCAACGACAACGGAAGTCCGAGATATACGCCAGATATGGTTGCAGGTGCTAAGACTACCGATTGGCAAGACGAAGTCTTTAATTACAATGCACCTATTATTAGTCATCAAGTTAGTGTTACAGGCGGAAACGCAAAAAACAACTATTTCCTCTCTTTTGGCTATTTCAAACAAGATGGAATTGTTGGCGGTAATTTTGGAAAATCAAATTATGAACGGTACAGTTTGCGTTTCAACAACATATATACGATATATGAAGAAAGCAACCGTAATTTTTTGAACAAATTACAAGTTGGCACAAACATTGGCTATTCGCGGTCAGAATCCACTGCAATTGACGACAATTCTGAGTGGGGTTCAATTTTAGGAAGTGCACTGGCTTTCGACCCAACAATTCCTGTATATGTCCCTGAAAACGAGGTAGATGCAGTACTAAGAAGGCAACCTTTAGCAGTAACAGATAAAGATGGAAAAGTTTTCTCTTTACCGCCCGCTGGTTTTCAGGAAATTGCAAATCCCGTAGCGATGTTACATCAAAATAATTCTGATATATTTAATGACGACAAATTTGTGTCATCATTTTGGGGCGAAATATCTATTTTACCCCAACTAAAATTTAGAAGCAGTTATAGTGTGGATTTAGCGTTTTGGGGAAATAACGGATATGTACATCCATATTTTCTTGCTCCACAAGGAAAAAGTATTGATGAAGGAAAAGGTGAAGTTTGGAGTTCAATGAATAGAGGTTACGCTTGGCAGACCGAGAACTATTTCAGTTATGATAAATTATTTGGTGTTCACGCTATTAATTTTGTTTTAGGACAATCTGCCTTCAAATATACATTGCGGCATTTATATGGTTCGGCAATCAATCTTCCGAGTGATGACCCTATAAAAGGGCATCTTGATAGCGCCATTGGAGAAGAAACTCAGCATCGTGTAAGTGGAAACATCGGAGACGCTAATTTTAACGCTCTCGCATCGTATTTTACGCGACTTTCTTACAATTATGACGAAAGATATATGGTTCAGGCTACGTTTAGAAGAGATGGGTCGTCTCGATTTGGCGCAAACAATAAATGGGCAAATTTCCCCGCTATTTCAATTGGTTGGAACTTAATGAACGAAGCATTTATGAGTGATATGGGAATAGAATGGTTAGATGTTGTGAAAATTAGAGCAAGTTGGGGTCGAAACGGTAATGAAAATATTAAAGATTTGAGATATACAGCACTAATGGATGGCAAACAAAATTATTATTTTGGAGGCACTTATATTCTTGGTGATACAAACCCCGGAGGTACGGGTACAATGTATAACGGAACATCGCCCGCAGCATTGCCAAATCCTGACCTTAAATGGGAAGAGTCTGACCAAATAAATATTGGTTTAGATTTGAGAATGTTTGCAGGCGCTTTACATTTTGATTTCGATTATTATATAAAGAACACAGTGGGAATGTTGTTATTAAGCCCTACAATACCCGATTATGTCGGACAAGGCGCTCCTTGGGCTAATGTTGGTGGCGAAATGAAAAACTATGGTATGGAGTTTGAACTTGGTTGGAAAGGTAGAGTTGATGGGTTTAAATATTGGATTTCGGGAAATGCTTCTTATATCAAAAATAAGTTAGTTAATCTTGGTACAGAATCTGGTTTTCTGACAATAGAAAACGCAGGCGCAGCCGGTGTTGGTGAATTTATTAGAGCCTCTTCTGGTGAAGTTTTTCCTTATTTTTATGGTTTAAAAACAGACGGAGTATTTCAATCGTTGGATGAAGTTAATAGTTATACTTATACAGACGCAAATGGAAATCCGCAACTACTTCAACCGCTTGCTCAACCCGGTGATGTACGTTTTGTTAGTCTTAAAAATGACGGTCCAATTGGTGATGCCGATAGAACTAAAATTGGCAAAGCGATGCCCGATTGGGTATTTGGATTTACGCTCGGTGCTGATTTCAAAGGTTTTGATTTAAACGTATTTTTGCAAGGAACACAAGGAAACGATATGTTTGATTTTAACCAAAGAGCAGATATTCCATCTATGAACCGCCCTCAATGGATGTTACAAAGATGGCACGGCGAAGGTACGTCTGATAGAATTCCACGAATGACATCATCAGACCCTAATGGAAATTGGAAATCGTCCGACCTGTATATTAAGGATGGTTCTTATATTCGACTCAAATCAGTCCAATTAGGATATACGATACCCGTAAGACTGACCAAAATTGTTTCAGTTGAACGGTGCAGATTTTTTGTTGCAGGTGAAAATTTACTTACATTCACCAAATTCGATGGTTTCGACCCTGAAGCCGCAACAACTAATGAATATAACCGTATGGGAGTTGACAGAGGTATTTATCCTCAAGCAAGAACGGTTTCAATTGGTGCTAATATTTCTTTTTAACCTATTAAAATTTATTATAATATGAAAAAATATAGTTTTTTAATAACAATAATTACCTTTGCAGGATATTTAAGTTTTAGTTCTTGCACAGATGATTTTCTATCGGCTGAATCAGCAGGGAATTTAGAAGCTGGTGCTCCAGCAACTGAAGAAGTGATTTTTTCTAATCTTGTGTCCGCATATCAGATTTTATTGTTTGATTCTTATGCAGATTACAACTATAACAGTCTTTTGTTGATGTCTGACCTTCGTTCTGATGACTGTTTTAAAGGAGGAGGCTCAGCGGGTGACCAACAGCAATTGTATAATCTTGCTACTTTCACCTCAACGCCATCACAAATTATTGGCGGGCTGTGGAAGATATATTTCGTAGGAATTGCCCGATGTAACAATACAATATTATCTGCCGAAAATGCCCTTGAAGGAAGTAACCCCGACAACGTTAAAAGATATAAAGCCGAAGCGCTTTTTTTACGTGCATATTACACACATTTGCTTTGGAAATTTTGGGGTAATATTCCTTATTTTACGCAACCATTAGAATACCCTTTTTTGGCTCCTCAATATAAAGCAGACGAAATTTATGCTTTTATTATGGATGATATTAAAGCAGCGGAAGATTTGAATATCTTACCGATGGCAACAAAAGGTAACGAAATTGGCAGAGCAAACAAAGCCGCACTGTTAATGTTAAAAGCACGAGTAGTGTTGTATCAAAAAGATGCCGCTAAATATGCTGAAATAACTGCTGATATGGCTGCTATAATTGCTTCAAACGAATATCAACTTTTTGATGACTTTGACAAACTGTGGGAGAGTGAAGGTGAATTTTCTTCAGAATCAATTTTTGAAACAAACCAATTGCCGTCTGGTAGAAGATGGGGAGGCGCTTGGGAAGGATACGGTACAAATCTTCCCGCATTTATATCGCCCGAAGGTTTAACAGACCCCGAAGAAGTATTTAAAGGTGGATGGGGTTTTAGTCCGATACGACCTTTTCTTTGGGAACAACTTTTTGAAGATAAAGATACCCGTAAAGAAGGCTCAATAAACAATTGGCGCGGAAAAACTTATAATCCAAGATTCCAAGATACAGGATATTTTAACAGAAAATATGCCGCACGTATCGGATATAATGATTTACCCGGCGACCAAGACTTGAACTACGGTAATAACCTACGTATTTTCAGATATGCAGAAACATTACTAAATTATGCTGAATTAGTTGGAGTTTTAAATCAGTCTGCACAACAAGGGGTTAGTGCGCAAGATTGTTTTAACGAAGTACGTAATAGAGCATTCAATGGCACAGCGCCCGCATTGACAATAAATGAAACCAATTTGAAACTCGAAAAAAGAAGAGAATTTATTGGTGAAGGAATGCGGTTTTGGGATTTAATCAGATGGGGAGATGCCGTAAGTATTTTAACCGAAAACATTACAGAAACTACTCCCGGCGTGGATGGTAAAAACCCAGTTACGTGGACTTGGTCGCGTACTTTTACCCCAGAAAAAAAGTATTTACCAATTCCGCAAAATGATATTAGCAAAACTGAAGGAACTCAATTTCCTTTGATTCAAAACCCCGGATGGAATTAATTAATATTAAAATATTTGTAATAATATGAAAAATAAGATAAAAATAATAGTTAATGTTATAGCGGCTCTATTAATAATAACCGCTTGCTCGCCTCAAGAATTAGACGAGTATGAACTTGGCGCAATAGGTCATATTTCAGAAGACCAAGTGTCGTTTTCGTATGAAAAAGTAACCGATGAAAAAATTAATCCAAGTAATAGTGATAATGTTATTCAGTTTGTAAATACTTCAAATATTAATATACCTCATTCATTCACTTGGGATTTAGGGAACGGAGTTATTACAAAAGACGTAAGCCCAATAGGAAAATACCCTAATGCAGGTAAATATACTGTTGTTTTGTCGGTTTCAGGATATGACGGACAAACAATCTTAAAACCGCAAGAGATTACCATTCAAAATGATGACCTTTCTTTGTTTGCCACTGAAACATACATAAATTTAACAGGTGGACCCGAAAACCTTGAAGGCAAAATTTGGGTTTTTGACCAATATAATAATTATACAGCAGAAGTTAGAGCAGCATTAGAGACAAATATTGGTGGACATTTGGGATTAGGACCTCAAAACTCATATTCACAAGATTGGTGGGCAGCGGGTCCAAATGAAAAAGGTGAATCGAAAATGTATGAATTTAAGTTTCATTTTAAACAAGCGACAGGTTTGCAATTGACAATCACTAACGGAGGAGAAGGCTACGGAAGAGCAGCATCTTCTGCAAATCCAGGCGGTTATGATGTTACTGAGGCAGGTCAAGATGATGCAGTTTTTAATTATAATGGTGGCGATTATTCTTTTGCAATAACAGATGGAGAGGACTATGAAAAATTAATTTTGCCTCGTGATGCTTTTATGGGGTATTATTGCGGTTCGCAGGAATATGAAATTGTTTATTTAACAGAAGAAGTGATGGCTCTGCGTGTGGACAACACAATTGAATTTCAAGATTGGGTATTTATCTATATCCGCGAGGATTTAAATGTTGGTGAGCCACCGATAGTTAAAACCCCACAAGAAGTACCTATTTTTGAAGATTTTGAAAAAACAGAAACAACTTTCCTACTGAATTATGAAAATATGGGAAATTCTACAAAAGATTATTGTGATAATCCTTATATATGTGAAGATAACCCATCTTTTAAAGTATTCAGGTACGAAAAACCAAACGAGTATTGGTCAAATGTCTCTTTTACAACAATAGACTATTTGTTTGATTTAAAAGAACAGAATATTATTAAAATGAAAGTTTTCATTCCGAGCTTGATAAATGATTTTGATAAAGAAGGTCAAGGCGAAGATTGGGTACCTGATAAAAGATTACAACCAAAGGCAGCCGTAAAATTACAAAATAGCAAATTAGGCGGAAATGCGTGGGAAACTCAAGCAGAAAAAACATTCGACAATATTGAATTAGATAAGTGGGTAGAACTGACATTTGATTTTTCTGATTCTGCCACAAGAGAGGATTTCGACAAAATTGTTATTCAATTTGGAAATGAAGGTCACGATCGACATGGAACATTCTATTTTGATGATTTTTCGTTTGATAAAAGTAAATAATGGATAAAAGATATTATCTTTTTCTAAATTTTCAAAGTCAATAGCATGAAATATCGTATATATTTGGACAATTGTTGTTTCAACCGTCCTTACGACGACCAATCGCAAACTCTACTTTTAAGTGAACCATTTAATTATACTGAATGGAGGAGAGATAATCTATTTACAGGGATGAGTGTAGCGGAAATCAGTCGTGCCGCAGAAATATATTGTGAGAATAATCCTTAAAGATAGAAGTTGTGCAGGAAAAATGTACTCCTTTGTGAGACTTTGATAGTTGGAAAAACTCTTTGCATTCTCAACTTTGCGCCTTTGCGTTAAAAAAAAATAATTAAAATGGAAAATTTGTTAAATATCGAAAAATAAATAACTATGCCACAGATAAGCACATTTTATGGATTAGTCATATTGATGAACTTTAAAGACCATGCGCCACCTCATTTTCATGTGTGGTATGGAGAATATAAAATTTCAATAACAATTGAAGACGGGATTGTAACGGGAAAAATGCCTAAACGCGCTTTAAAAATGGTTTTTGAATGGTTGGAAATCCATAGAGAAGACCTACTTGATGCTTGGAATAAGGCACAAAAAGGAGAAACATTGACCTTTATCGAACCTTTAAAATAAATCGTATATGTTTTTAGAAGTAGCAAAAGCAGAATATTTAGATAATTACCGTATTTCGTTGACATTCAACAATGGCGAAACAAAAACTGTTGATTTACAAAATGAACTAAACGGAATTGTTTATGAACCGTTGCATGAAATAGATTATTTTAAAAATTTTCAAGTAAAATATAATACAATTGAATGGTCAAATGGTGCTGATTATGCTCCTGAGTATCTGTATGAAATAGGAAATCCTTTGTGAGACTTTGGTAGTTGGACAGACTCTTTGCGCCTTTGCGTTAAAAAAAAATATATATTAATAATTTTTATTAAAATGGAAAATTTGTTAAATATTGAAAAATACACTTATTATGATTATTTAAGGTGGACAGATAACTTTAGGTATGAGTTGATTGAAGGTTACAGAAAAATAATGGCAGGTGTGTCTGAATGGCATAATATTGTGGTACAAAAATTGATACGACTTTCTGAACAATTTTGGAGTGATAACGATTACCAAAAATATTTTATGTTTTCATCTAATTTTGACGTTATTTTATTCCCAGAAGATGATGTTTTAAAAAGCAAAACAACTGTTCAGCCCGATTTAGGTTTTTGTAAAAAAGAAAAAAGAGTGGGAAAAACAATTATCGGTGCGCCTGAATTTATTATTGAAGTGATTTCATCTAATCCGAGTTATGATTATAGAACTAAGTACGATTTATATGAAAAAGCCGGAGTTTTAGAATATTGGATTGTAGCACCACGAGAGCAAAATATTTCAGTTTATTTATTAGATAAAGAAAAAAATAAATATAATGAACCTGTTTGTTATGAGTTAGATAGAGGCGAAAAAGTAGTATCCGTTGCAATACCCGGATTGGAATTAGATATTAAAACAATTTTTGATTTTAGAGGTCTGGAATAATAAATCGTATATGTTTTTAGAAGTAGCAAAAGCAGAATATTTATATATAAAACCATATTAACGCAAAGATTTTAGCGCAAAAGACGCGAGAGAGAGTTGCAGAAAATGGACATTAATGTGAAATTATATGACAGAGAATGAATTAGCAAAAAAAGTATTTGAATTAGGACTCAAAATACATAAAGTATTAGGACCCGGCTTATTAGAAAGTGCGTATGAAGAGTGTCTTTATTACGAAATCAAAAAACAAGATTTATTAGTAGAGAAACAAAAGGCATTGCCATTAGTGTATGAAGACATTAAATTAGAAACAGGTTATAGAATTGATTTATTGGTTGAAAAGAAGTTAGTCATTGAAGTAAAATCAGTAGAGGCATTAAACGACTTGCACGTGGCACAAGTTTTAACATATTTAAAATTAAGTGATTGCAAATTAGGGTTACTTATAAACTTTAATACGGTTTTATTTAAAAATGGCGTAAAGCGTGTTGTAAATAATTTATAGTTGCGCCCTTTGCGTTCTCAACTTTGCGACTTTGCGTTAAAAAAATTAATTTATTGAATATGGAATATACAATTAGGATTAAACAAAACCCCGTAAGAATTACGAAATGAGAATACTTATTCACTCATTTACTCATTCTCTCATTCACTGATAACTGATAACTGACAACTGATAACTGATAACTGACAACTGATAACTGATAACTGACAACTGATAACTACAAATGAAATTTATTTTATTTTTTATATTTTTGACCGCAACATGCGGTGGTGGAAAGGAAGTGCCCGATGAGCCTGTGCCAAACTACGAAATTCAGTGTATATTGAATCCCGCAGAACTTAATGTTTCCGCAAAGGGAAATAGTTACCAAATAACTATAACTGCCAACCGAAACTGGATAGTCTCTTCAAACCAAGATTGGTGTGTTTGCAAACCACTTTCGGGTAGTGCGGGTAGCAAATATGTTGAAATCACGGTTACTTCAAATATCGATGTAGAAAGGGTTGCAACTTTGACTTTTATAGTTGATAATTTAGTAAAAACAGTTAAAGTCATGCAGGATGCAGGTGAAGAACCAAACTACATCCCCCCCGGTTACTCATTAATTTGGCAAGACGAATTTAATGAACCGAGACTTAGCAACGGAAAACCCACACTACCAAAAAATTCGCATTGGTGGTTTGAAACAGGTCATGGAAAAGACGGTTGGGGAAACAATGAAATTCAGTATTACGTATCCGGTTTTTCGGGAGTTGACACATGCGCACAAATTTACGGCGGAACATTGAAAATTATTGCACAAAAAGTTGGTAATCAGGTCTTTTCAATTCGGATGAATAGTGATGAAAGTTGGAAATATGGTTATTTTGAGGCACGAATAAAAGTACCCACGGGCAAAGGAACGTGGCCCGCATTTTGGATGTTGCCAAAAAACTTTGTCACGTGGCCCGACGACGGCGAAATTGATATAATGGAAGCAGTTGGTTTTGCACCTAATAATGTGCATTGTTCTATTCATTGCAAGGCATATAATCATATTAATAATACTGAAAAAACTGCCTCAAAAGCAGTTCCCACGGCACAAACTGATTTTCATATATATGCAGTTGAATGGACAGAAGATTATATCTACGGTTTTGTTGATGGAGTCAGATATTTTACATTTTTAAATGATAAAAAAGGAAATAAAGATACTTGGCCCTTTAATGAGCCGTTCTACCTAAAACTAAATCTTGCGTGGGGAGGCAATTGGGGCGGTGCGCAAGGAATTGACGAAACAGCGCTGCCCGCCACGTATGAAATAGATTATGTTAGGGTTTATCAAAAAGAGAAGTAAATGAGTGAATAAGTAAATGAGAAAATAAGTGATTGTGTAAAAATGAAAAATGATATTCAGGCGGTTAAGACTAAGCGCGACAAGGAGCCGATTAAGCCTGAGTTTCTGTACGAAATAGGAAATAAATAAAAGTTATGCCACAGAAATGAGTAATTATAATAAAATCATAAAACTTATTAATGCCAACTACATTAAAGACTATGTAGTTGAATTGCTTTTTGATGATGGCATTGTTCAGCAAATTAATTTTGCTAATTTTTTATACAGAAACCCACACCCTCAATATGATAAATATAGGGATTTGAAATATTTTAAACAATTTAAAATTGAAAGAAATAATATTGTGTGGGGGAAAAATTGGGATTTAATTTTTGATTTGTGGGACTTATACAAAGGAAGGCAACCTAAATAAACGTTAATTAATTGAATATGGAATATACAATCAGGATAAAACAAAATCCCGTAAGTGGTTGGTTAATAGGACAATGTGAGGAAATTCCCGAAGTCATAACACAGGGTAAAGATATGGACGAATTAATGATGATGATTGAAGATGCCATTGAATTAGCTTTGAAATGTAGACGTGATGAGTTTAATAAAACTTTCATTGATTCAAACACTATTGTACGAAAATTAATTGTAGGCAAAGAAAAGAAATTTGTCGATGAAATGATTATCCCCGAAACATCAATATCTGATATAAACAAAGATAAAGTAAACGAATATATCGAACATATTCACCAAAAGCATGATGATAACGATGTGATTATTAATGATATTCTTTATCAAAACTTGGGTATAACAAAAAATGGACAATTAACACTTGGCGGGCTTCTCTTTTTTGCTAAAAAACCTCAAAAAATTAGGCATCTTTTTTGTGTTAAAGCGATTTCTTTTTATGGCAATAGCATTGGAGGATTGAACTATCGAGATAGCCGTGATATAATAGGAACTCTACCTGATATGTTTTTAGAAAGTCTCTCATTTTTTAGACAAAATTTGAAACATGTGCAAAGAGGACAAAACTTTAATGCGGTTGGTATCCTCGAAATTTCTGAAATTGCATTGGAAGAACTTATCCAAAATGCACTTATTCATAGAGATTACACTCAAAACTCGCCAATTCGTTTGATGATTTTTGATAATCGAATTGAAATTATTAGCCCCGGTTGTTTACCAAACAATTTGACAGTTGAAAAAATAAAATTAGGATACGCCGTGGTCAGGAATAATCTAATAGCAAGTTATTCCGCTAAACTTTTAAGATATAGAGGATTTGGTTCGGGTATTATTAGGGCAGTTGAAAATCAGCCTAATATTGAGCTTATCAACGATGACGAAGGTAATCAATTTATTGTGAAAATACCGCGTGAAGAATTTAATTAAAAATTGTATATTACTAACATTTAATATATTAAATATGAAAAAAAGAGTTTCAGTAGCATCCATTTTGGGATGCACACTTTTATTATCTTGTACACAAACGACTGATAAATCAGACATCGATTTACGTGTAGAAAAACTTCTCTCCCAAATGACGTTAGAAGAGAAAATTGGACAGATGAACCAAATTAGTTTTTGGGGGAACAGTGAGGAGTTAGCGCCTCAAGTAAAAGCAGGGAATATCGGTTCTTTGTTGAATGTAGCCGATGCTACAATTGCCAATGCTTTTCAAAAAATTGCCGTAGAAGAGAGCCGCCTCGGAATTCCATTGCTTATAGGACGAGATGTAATTCACGGCTTTAAGACCATTTTCCCGATTCCATTAGGACAAGCGGCAACTTTTAACCCCGAATTAGTTAAAGAATGTGCACAAATAGCCGCATTGGAAGCAAGTGCTACGGGTATTAATTGGACTTTTGCACCAATGTTGGATATTTCCCGAGACGCACGCTGGGGTAGAATTGCCGAATCTTTCGGTGAATGTCCATACCTTACAGGAGTGATGGGAGTGGCGATGGTTAATGGTTTTCAAGGTGATAATTTATCTAATAAGACATCAATTGCCGCATGTCCAAAACATTTTGTCGGATACGGTGCAGCAGAAGCAGGAAAAGATTATAACTCAACCAATATTCCACCTCTTTTGATGAGAAACCTTTATCTGCCACCTTTCGAAGATGCCATCAATGCGGGTGCCGCAACTATTATGTCGGCATTCAACGACAACGACGGAATACCAATGACCGCTAATAAAGAACTACTTACAAATGTTCTCCGAAAGGAATGGAAATTTGACGGAATTATTGTCTCTGATTGGACTTCCACAACAGAAATGATAATGCACGGCTTCGCAAAAGATGACAAAGAGGTTGCCGAAAAATCTGTTAACGCTGGCGTGAACATAGAAATGATGGGAATGTCATACATTACGCACCTCAAAGAATTAATTAATGAAGGAAAAGTTAAAATTAATACCATCGACGACGCTGTCAGAAATATTTTGAGATTAAAGTTCCGCTTAGGATTATTTGAAAATCCTTACGTTGATGAAGATCAGCAAAATGTTTTCTACAAAGAAGAAAACCTTAAAATTGCTCATAAAGCCGCCGAAGAATCGATTATTTTGCTTAAAAATAACAATAATACACTTCCTTTATCTAAAAACTTAAATTCATTAGCAATTATTGGACCAATGGCTGATGCCCCACACGAACAATTAGGTACGTGGATTTTTGACGGCGAAAAATCAAAAACTATAACGCCCTTAAATGCTATCAAAAATAAGTATGATGAAACAATGCAAATTTTCTACGAAAAAGGGTTAGAGTTTAGTCGTGATAGAGATAAATCTCAATTTTGGAGAGCCGTTCAAGCGGCACAAAGCGCAGATGCTACAATACTATTCATTGGCGAAGAATCAATATTAACAGGCGAAGCACATAGTTTAGCAGATATTAACCTCAAAGGCGCACAAAAAGATTTGGTTCGAGAATTGAAAAAAGTATCAAAGAAACTGATTATTGTTGTAATGGCAGGCAGACCACTCACAATTAGCGATGAATTAGAAGCCGCTGATGCCCTTTTATATTCGTTTCATCTCGGAACAATGGGTGGTACAGCAATTGCTGACCTTTTGTTTGGTGAAACCGTCCCAAGCGGAAAACTACCCGTTACATTCCCAAAAGAAGTTGGACAGATTCCTATTTATTACAATCATAACAATACAGGCAGACCCGCTGATAACACTGAAACACATATTTATGATATTCCTTTGGAAGCCGAACAAACATCTCTCGGAATGACATCTTTTCACCTTGACGCAGGTCTGAAACCTCTTTTTCCATTTGGTTTTGGACTTAGTTATACTACTTTTGAATATGATTTTATTAAATTAAATAAACACGAAGTAACTGATAATGAAACATTAATTGTCACATTTACACTTACAAACACCGGTGATTTTGACGCAACTGAAGTAGTACAATTATATACAAGACAATTAGTTGGTTCAATTGTCCGTCCTGTAAAAGAATTAAAAGCATTTCAACGTATCTTTTTAAAATCCGGTGAATCTCAAAAAGTAACCTTCTCCCTACCCATCCAAGAACTTGCATTTTTCGGCATCGACGGACAACGCAAAGTAGAACACGGTAGTTTTAAAGTTTGGGTCGGCGGCGATAGTAACGCAAAATTAGGAGAAGAGTTTATGGTTGTTAGATAAAAAAGTCGACAACATATTCGTAAAAAATCTGTGTATATCTGTCAAATCTGTGTCGTCTGTGAGCAAGAGAATAAGGCAAGGTAAAAACATAATTTAAAATTTTATTTAGAATTAATTTAAAATTTAATGATATCTTTGTATTATTAATAAAACAAAAAAGAGATGAAAAAACCAATTTTAACAGGCGAAGAATCCTTTGAAAAAATTATCGAAGGCAATTATTTCTATATCGATAAAACGTTGTTTATCAAAGAATTGCTGGAAAACAAAGGTACGGTAACATTGATAACCCGTCCCCGTCGTTTTGGGAAAACACTCAATATGAATATGTTGCAACATTTTTTTGATGTGAACAAGGATAGCAAACCGTTGTTTGAAGGGCTTAAGATAATGGAACATAATGACATTGTAGAAAAGCATCTGAACAAGTATCCTGTTGTTTCACTTACATTAAAAAATGTAGAGTTTTCTACTTATGAAAAATCCATCGAAAAGATAAAATCTATTGTTTCATCTATTTATAGGCAAAATCGTTACTTATGCGAAAGTGATAGACTTGATGAACAGCAAAAAAAAGATTTTTATAGATATTTTTCAAAAGAGGCATCTGAGGCAGAACTACAAGACGCGTTACTATTTTTAACAGAGTGCTTGTACACCTATCACAAAAAACGAGTGATTGTCTTGTTAGACGAATACGATAGTCCTATTGACAGCGCTTATATAAAAGGCTATTATGCAAACATGGTAAGCTTTATGCGCGGCTTTATGGGCAACGTGTTCAAAACTAATAATTACTTGGAATTTGGCGTTTTGACCGGAGTACAAAGAATATCAAAAGAAAGTTTGATCAGCGAATTTAATAATCCATTGGTCTGTGGAATTATGGACAAGTTGTTTGCCACTTGTTTCGGTTTTACCGAAGATGAAGTTAAAGAAGCCTGTTTCATGTACGGATTAAGTGACAATTTTGAGGAAGTTGAAAAATCGTATAACGGTTACAGATTCGGAGGACAAGATATTTATAATCCTTGGAGTATTGTCGGGTTTTTGAAAGTAAACGAGCTCAAGGATTTTTGGGCAAATACCGGAAGTATGAATATTTTGTCAGACATTTTCTTTAAAGGCTCGCCAGCCTTGAAGAACGATATAGCAGGTTTATTGACCGATAAACCAATCATGATGAAGTATGTAGAACATATAAAATACCCTATTTCATACAAAAATGATAATATTTTTTGGTCAATGCTGTTAAATGCAGGTTATATCAAACCGTGTGCGGGCGCTACTGGAAATAGATTTTTCGCCGAATTGGTAAACAGCGAAGTAAAAAACGCACTTGCAGATAGTATTGAATATTGGTTTGATATTCAAGAAAACCAAACCCCAAAAGTAATCAAACAATTTGTAACCTGCCTCCTCAACGGCGACAAAGAGGGCGTTAGTGAAACCCTCAACAAAGAACTGCTCAACAACCCCAGTTGCCACGATTTTAAAGAAGAAAACAGTTATCACATGTTTATTTTTGGAATATTGCTTGCCCTATCCAATGATTATATAGTTTATTCAAACCCCGAAAGTGGCAAAGGACGTTCAGATTGTTTGATAAAACCAAATGACAAAGAAAAATTTGCAGTAGTAGCAGAATTTAAACATTGTAGCGACGAACCTGTGTGTTCTTCCACCGAACCTGAGTGTTCATCCATTGAAAATGCGTCATCATCCACTAAACCAGCGCGTTCTACCGCAAAAATCAAAGAAATTCTGAAAAAAGAAGCACAAATCGGTCTTAAACAAATCGAAGACAAAGTTTATATCCACAATTTGAAAAAGGAAGGATATAAGAAAATATATAAATATGGCATTGCTTTTCATAAGAAAACGTGTGTTGTGGAGATGGAAATAACAGAATAAAATAAAATCTTATTAAGAAGTGCAATTAGAATAATATGGTGATAATCAATTTTTAATGAAGTTCTAATTGTCAATTCATGGCTGGTTCGACGAAAATGTCGAAGTAAAAGATTTTAGACTGTTTTTTGATGCACTATTAAGCGGTAACGCACAAATAGTCCAAGATGAATTGAACAACTTGCTTGGGGACAGCATAAGTTATTTTGATGGTAATGAAGATTTTTATAACAGTTTCATCTTTGGTATTCTTAACAAGTAACAATATTACAAACAAATCGAAGACAACAAATACGCATACGAACTAATTTCAGAAAATTATACCGAAATAATAAAATATGGCATTGAGTTCTGCGGAAAATATTACGAAGTAAAAAAAGGGAGAAGGGTACACAGTTGAAGGTACACGCTGAACGGTGAATAATTCAGTTTAAAAAATGATTTTATTTGAAAAATAACAAAAAAAAATAGAATTGTAAAAAATTTTATCTAATTTTGTATTTTAATTATTCAATTATTAACGTAAAAATTAAACAGAAATGAATCGAATCTTAAGATATTTAATTTTGGCTGCATTGTTGCAGTGTCAATATGTTTTTGTAGATGCAAAGACACCTCAATGGGTAAAACAGCGTCCTGTTGATAATCAGCATTATATCGGAATTGGGATGTCGCTTAAAAGTGATAAAGATTATGCACAGACAGCCCGCAAAAAAGCGCTTGTTGAGTTAGGTTCTGAAATTAAAATCACTGTTTCATCTAATTCGCTACTTCAACGAATGGAACAAAATTATCATTATCAGGAAGAGTATATCAGCAGTGTACATTCGTCTGTTATGCAAACACTTGAAGGATATGAAACTGAAACGTGGGAAGATAAAAAAGAGTATTGGGTGATGGTCAAACTCAACAAAGTAAAATATGAAACGCGACAAAAACAAAAATTAGACCAAGCGAAAATGATGGCGTCTTTATATTTTGAGCGTGGTCGCGAAGCAGCCGACAAAGGCGAGGTCGGAACAGCAATTATTTCTTATTTTAAAGCCGTTTCCGCATTAAGAGACCATATTGGAGACGACTTAACTCACCGAACAGCCGCAGGAACAGTAAACTATAGCGTAGATATAATGACTGATTTGCAGAAACTGTACCGAAAAACTGAATTCAAAACTGATAAGTCTGTTTGTCAGTTTGAATTTTCTAAACAATCACTCGATCCACTTAAATTACAAGCAATTTTCGTTTCAAATACACAAGAAATTCCTATTCAGAATCTTCCTGTGCGTTTTGAATTTACACAAGGAGAGGGAGTTTTGGCACCTCAATCTACGACCGATTACGATGGTTTCGTCCAATGTGTTGTAAGTCGTTTAACATCAAAAAGAAAGCATCAGGAAGTAACTGCTTCATTAGATTTGGCTGCGCTTTTAACAGGTGAAAATATTGATGATATTTTGTTACGTCATTTTTTACCCGGCGATGATTTGCCCAAAACAAGATTTATTATTGAAATGAACAAACCAACAGCAATTATTGAAATAGAAGAAATAGTGTTTGGGAAAAAAGAGAATGCAATGATTTTCGGAAACCTTATAAAATCTGAACTTAACGAAAATGTATTTAATTTTACTAACAATCGCGATAATGCCGATTATATAGTTCGCTTAAAATTAGAATTCCGTAAAGGTGAAGAGAAAAAAGGCTCTGGTTATTCGGTATATTTGGTTCATGCCGATTTACATTTGTCTGTTATTTCAACCGCTAATAAAACGATGATATTTTCAGATGGTTTTTTAGAAGTACGTGGGATGTTGCCCGGAAGCTACGAACAAGCACTTAAAGACGCAAGAGAAAAAACACTCGAAAAATTTAAATCTGAAATTTTGATTAAATTAGAGGAGGTGGATATTTAGTTGAATAATATGACAACCAAAGAATTACAAAAACATCTAATACATCGTTTTCCCATTGAAAATGAGCAATGGGAGTGGAAAGAATTTTCTCATTTGAAACACAATTTAAAAGGAAAGGAGGGAGAAGATATTATTTCTTATATATCCGCTATTTCGAATATGAAGGGCGGTTCGCTTATTATTGGAGTAAAAGACAAAACGCTTGAAATAACGGGAATACAGGATTTTTACAACTACACCGCCGAAAACATAAAAAAGTCTTTGCTTGAGACTTGTACCAACCTTTCCTCCGAAGGATTAACCGTAACCGAGTATATTACAACCGATACTAACAAAATAGTTTGGGTAATTGATATACCGAAGCATCAGCCGCGTTTGCCTGTTTACGCGCACAAAAAATTGTGGCAAAGAGTAGGAGATTCGCTTGTAGAAATGCGCAAAGAACGTCTAAAAGTCATCCTTGATGAAACTGTCATTATTGATGATTGGAGTGCAGGTATTATCGAAGACGCTAACGTTACAGATTTAGATGAAAATGCTATATTGAAAGCGCGTAAAGAGTTTATTATAAGGAATCCAAAATATACAGACGAGATTGAGCAGTGGGATAACACAACATTTTTGAATAAGGCAAAACTTACTATCAATGGTAAAATTACGAATACAGCAATGATTTTACTTGGAAAAGACGAATCAGAGCATTATATAAATCCATCTGTTGCCAAAATCCGTTGGTTACTACGCACGTTAACCAATCAAGATAAAGACTTTGAGATTTTCGGTATGCCGTTAATTCTGACCGTTGATGACGTTTTGGTTAAAATCCGCAACCTCAAATATCGTTATTTAAGGGATGGAACGCTCTTCCCGCACGAGATGTTGCGTTATGAACCGTTCAGTATAAGAGAGTTATTGAATAATGCAATTGCGCATCAAGACTACACCAAAAGTGCAAGAATTAATCTTGTAGAATTTGAAGACGACCATCTTGTTTTCACCAACTATGGCACATTTATTCCCGAATCTGTAGAATCGGTTGTATTGAAAGACGCACCCGAAGAATATTATCGCAATTTATTTCTTGTTGAAGCCATGAAAAACTTGAATATGATTGACACACAAGGTGGAGGTATCCGTAAAATATTCAATTATCAGCGCAAACGATTTTTCCCCATGCCCGACTATGATTTTAATGACGGAAAAGTGAAAGTTACATTAACGGGTAAGATAATTGATGAAAATTTTGCTAAGATACTGATTAATAACCCTGAACTTAATCTCGAAGACATAATAACTCTCGATAAAGTACAGAAAAACATAGATATAGAAGAAGCACAATTTTTATATCTGCGAAAAAACAAGTTTATTGAAGGGCGTAAACCCAAAATATATTTATCATATAAAGTCATTAAGCCAACTGAAAATGAAGATTTAATGGCAGATTACGTAAAGAATAAAAGTTTTGACGACGAATATTTTAAGAAATTAATAGTGGAATATATCAAAAAGCAGGGAAAAACAAGTCGAAAAGCCATTAACAAACTGATTATACCTAAATTATCTGCAGTGCTTGACGAAGAGCAAAAGAAGAATAAAATCACAAATTTTTTGTCAACATTACGAATGCAAGGAAAAATAAAAAGTATACCTGGATATTTTTGGGAAATAGTTTAAACGCTTTTTAAACACTTTTTAAAAGGTTTTTTAAACGCTTTTCGACTATATATAATTGATAATTAAACACTTACAAAAGATAAAATTTAAAAAATTTAGACGAGTTTTAGACGAATTTTAGACGAAAATGATTACAGAAAACAGAATGTATAAATTTAGTCGCTTTTTAGCCACTTTTTAGCCACTTTTTAGCCGCTTTTTAAACGAATATTATTGATAATTAAACATTTACAAAAGATAAAATTTAAAAATTTTAGACGAGTTTTAGACGAAATTTAGACGAAATTTAGACGAAATTTAGACGAATATAATTGATAATTAAACATTTACAAAAGATAAAATTTAAAAAATTTAGACGAGTTTTAGACGAAATTTAGACGAGTTTTAGACGAAAATGATTAAGAAAACAGAATTTAGAAACTTTAAACACTTTTTAAACGCTTTTTAAAAGGTTTTTTAAACGCTTTTCGGCTATATATAATTGATAATTAAACATTTACAAAAGACAAAATTTAAAAAATTTAGACGAGTTTTAGACGAAAATGATTACAGAAAACAGAATGTATAAATTTGTCCGCTTTTTGTCCGGTTTTTGTCCACTTTTTGTCCGCTTTTTAAACATATAAAATTGATAATTAAACATTTACAAAAAATAAAATTTAAAAAATTTAGACGAGTTTTAGACGAAAATGAAAACATAATGTATAAATTTAGTCGCTTTTTAGCCACTTTTTAGCCGTTTTTTAGCCACTTTTTAGTCGCTTTTTAAATATATATAATTGATAATTAAACATTTACAAAAGACAAAATATAAAAAATTTAGACGAAATTTAGACGAGTTTTAGACAAAATTTAGACGAGTTTTAAACATATAAAATTGATAATTAAACATTTACAAAAGACAAAATTTAAAAAATTTAGACGAGTTTTAGACGAAAATAATTACAGAAAACAGAATGTATATATTTAGCCGCTTTTTGTCCACTTTTTAGACGAATAAAATTAATAAAAAACATGGCACGCAAAGACAAAATCACAGTTCAAGGTATTGATATAACCGTTATTTCAGACAATGGAAAGGATTATATTTCACTTACCGATATGGCAAATGCCAAAGATGGCGCTGCACGGGCTGCCGACATTATCAAAAATTGGTTGCGAACACGTACCACGCTTGAATTTCTTGGCACATGGGAACAACTTTACAACCTAAATTTTAAAGTGGTCGAATTTGACCACTTTAAAATGCAGGCAGGATTGCCAAGTTTTGTAATAAGCGTAAGCGAATGGGTTACAAAAACCAGTTTTCAGTTTTCAGTTTTCAGTTTTCAGTTTTCAGTTTTCAGTTTTTATACACTAACATCTAATATCTAAGTGGAAAAAAGAGAACATATAAACAACTTAAAAAAACAGGCATCGTGCTTGCCTGATAACCCGGGTATATATCAATTTTTTGATGAAAATGACAAATTATTATACATTGGCAAAGCAAAAAACCTCAAAAAACGTGTGTCCCAATATTTTAACCGAGAACATGAAGAAGGAAAAACTCGAGTTTTAGTTTCAAAAATTCGAAACTTTCGACATATAACAGTAGATTCAGAAGAAGACGCGTTGCTGTTGGAAAACAACTTAATAAAAAAACATTTACCAAGATATAACCTTTTGTTAAAAGATGACAAATCATATCCTTGGATTACAATACGAAACGAAAATTTTCCACGCGTTTATAAAACTCGTAAAATGTTAAAAGATGGCAGTCAATATTTTGGCCCATATACATCGGTGCTTACAGTGAATACATTGACTGAACTATTTCGAAAAATATACAAGTTGCGAACTTGCGCAACTAAATTAACCCAAGAAAACATTGAAAAACAGAAGTTTAAACGCTGTTTGCAATATCATATCAAAAATTGTAATGCACCTTGTGAAGGATTACAGCAAGAAGTTGATTATCAACGAAATATTGATGATATTCAGAATATTTTGAAGGGTAATATTGGCTCGGTAATTCGATATTTAAAAGAAAAAATGAAACAACAAGCCGAACTCTATCATTTTGAGGAAGCGGAGGCTATAAAACAACAGTTAAACTTACTAACTAATTTTCAAAGCAAATCTACAATTGTTTGCGCATCTATCCATGACGTTGATGTAATTTCAATTATAAATGACGAAAATAGCGGTTACGTGAATTTTCTGAAAGTGATAAATGGTGCTATTATTCAGGCATATACGGTAGAAATTAAGAAAAAACTGAACGAATCTGATAACGAACTGCTTTCGTTTGCTATTGTTGAAATGCGAGAACGTTTTCAAAGTAATGCAAAAGAGATTATTGTACCATTTATCCCAACTATAAAATTAAGAGGAGTTGTGTTTACACTCCCCAAAAGAGGCGATAAAAAGAGTTTATTAGAACTGTCCGAAAGAAACGTAAAATTTTATCGAATCGATAAACTCAAACAGCAATCAAATATCACAAAATTGCCCAAATATGCCCGAATATTATCCACTTTGAAAACCGATTTAAACATGGAAAAAGTTCCTGTCCATATTGAATGTTTTGATAATTCAAATATTCAGGGTGCTTTTCCGGTTGCGGCATGCGTGGTATTTAAAAATGGAAAGCCATCTTTGCGAGATTATAGACATTTTAACATAAAAACAGTTGATGGTCCCGATGATTTTGCATCAATGGAAGAGATTATTTTTCGGCGATACAATCGGCTGCTCGAAGAAGAGGCTCCACTTCCGCAACTAATTGTTATTGACGGCGGAAAAGGACAACTTTCTGCCGCTATCAATTCTTTAAAAAAACTTAATATTGATGATAAAATTACAATAATTGGCATCGCAAAACGTTTGGAAGAAATATTTTTCCCCGACGACCCAATTCCTTTATATTTAGATAAAAGTAGCGAGTCACTTAAACTAATACAACAAATCAGAAACGAAGCGCATCGTTTTGCAATTACATTTCACCGAAACAAACGCAGCAGTACGTTTCTCAAATCGCAAATGGAAAATATTTACGGAATTGGCGATAAAACAATAGAAATTCTTATGCCTAAATTTAAATCAGTTGCAGGAATTAAAAAAGCATCAATCGCCGAGTTAGCCGATATAGTTGGCGAAATGAAAGCAAAAGCAATAATCCAATATTTTCAAGAATAACTATAATCCAAAAAATTTTTTTAAAAAAAATAAACATTTAATAATAATCTTAAAAAAACTTTTATAACTTGCGCCCGATTTTAAACAAAAGATTTTTAAACTTTTAACACATTATATATGAATTTACCTTTTGCAGAATCTTACAGAATAAAGATGATAGAGCCACTTCGCAAGAGTACGCGCGAGGAGCGTGAGCGATGGATCAAAGAGGCAAAATACAATCTTTTTAATCTGAAAAGCGACAGAATTTTTATTGACCTGTTAACCGATTCGGGGACAGGTGCAATGAGCGAAAAACAGTGGTCAGAACTAATGCTCGGCGACGAAAGCTACGCCGGAGCACGCTCATACTACAAAATGAAAGAAGCAATTAAGAATATTCTCGGCTTTGAATATTTTTTGCCCGCACACCAAGGTCGAGCAGCCGAAAATATTTTATATTCTACAATCATTAAAGAAGGAGATATACTTCCCGGCAATTCCCACTTTGATACCACAAAAGGACATATTGAGTTTCGAAAAGCAGTTGCATTAGATTGCACAATCGACGAAGCTGCCGATACACAATTAGAAATTCCTTTCAAAGGGAATATTGACGCAAATAAATTAGAAGAGGTTTTGAAAAAGTATCCAAAAGAACAAATTCCCGCCGTGGTTCTTACAATTACTAACAATACCGCTGGCGGACAACCCGTTTCAATGGAAAATATTAAAGAAGTTTACCAACTTTGTCAAAAATTTGGAGTACCACTACAATTTGATGCCGCAAGACTTGCCGAAAATGCCTATTTCATTAAAATTCGCGAAAAAGGCTACGAAAACAAAACTATTAAAGAAATTGTTAAAGAGATGTTTTCTTATTGCGACATCATGACAATGTCTGCTAAAAAAGATGCTATCGTTAACATGGGTGGTTTTGTTGCCTTCAAAGATGAAAACCTTTGGAAAAGATGTCAGATGTATTGTATTATTAATGAGGGCTTTTTGACTTATGGAGGAATGTCGGGACGTGATATGAACGCTCTTGCGCAAGGTTTAGACGAAGGTACTGAATTTGACCACCTTGAAACAAGAATTAATCAAGTTGCATATTTAGGAGCAAAATTAGACGAATATAAAGTTCCATACCAAAGACCCGCAGGAGGACATGCAATTTTTGTTGATGCCAAAAAAATGTTGCCAAACGTCCCAAAAGAAGAGTTTGTTGCACAAACTCTTGGCATTGAACTATATATCGAAGCGGGTATTAGAGGAGTTGAAATTGGTGCTTTACTCGCTGACAGAGACCCCATTACCCGCGAAAATCGTTTCCCAAGTTTAGAACTTTTGAGGCTTGCTATTCCGCGCCGTACCTACACTAATAATCATATTGACGTTGTTGCCGCAGCACTCAAAAATGTTTTAGACAGAAACAACACAATAACAAGAGGGTACGTTATTAAAAGTGAATTTCCTATCATGCGACATTTTACTATTGAATTGGAAAAAGCGGAATTAGGGAATCAGTGAATGAGGAAATGAGGGAATGGGAAAAAACCTTATTTTTACCTTATTTTTTCAACAAAACAACCTTAGTAGAAAAATGAGTAAATGAGTAATGGTTAGTGGTTAGTAGGGGCGACCTTTGCGTTCTCAACTTTGCGAAATTTGCTTTAATAAAAAAAAGAATTTGAGTGAATCCAAAGGCGGTGCATTGAACTTGTTGTAAATGAGGCAAATATTTATAGAAAACAGAAAAAATCCGTGAAAATCCGTGAAAATCCGTCAAATCCGCGTACCCCCTGCGGGCGTTAACCTGCAGAAATTAGTGTAAATTAGTATAATTAGTGGCTAACCAAAATATAAAATAATGAAAAAACTAACAGACTATCCAATTTATAATTTTAACACCAACTTTTTTCTTGCCAAAGAAGCCAAAGACGATTTAGTTTTAGTTCCCGTAATAGATGATATCTACTTTATGTCAAATGTCATCCACTTAAACCAAACGGCTACAGAACTATTAAAAGAATTAGATGGCAAAAAAACGCTAACTGAAGTTTGTGAACTGATACTTTCGAGATATGATGTCGAAAAAGATGTTGTGGAGAAAGACATAATTCAATTTATTGAACAAGCCTTAGAAAAAAATATTTTAGAAGAAATAAATTAGAGTGAAATGGACATTTTTTTGGCAACGCAAAAATTTTCGTTTATCAAATGTGACCAAATAGAATTCTATTTGGATGTATCAAAATTTTTCACAGAACAAATTATTGATTATAACACACATTTTCATTGTTGTTACAATATTACAGGTATTATAACCCTCCCAAAGGCAGTACCCGATTTTTTGGGACACTCTCTCGATGATGCGCAGATTCCTTATGAATGGAAAATATATAAAATTAATGATAATTTGTTTATTCACATCGATTTTTTTGAAAATGAAACTATTAAGGAAGTGTTAGCTGTATTAAATTTTTCGGAAAAGACAATTTTGGTCGAATTATTACCTCGTTCTTTAACAACTAAAATTAAAATAGACCCATTTTTTCATCCTCTTGGTTCTTTATTAATGGTCTATTTATCACACTATTCGAGTGGTTTTTTGATTCATGCATCAGGGGTTTCGGACAACGGAAATGGTTATGTTTTTTCGGGAGTTTCGGGAAAGGGAAAATCAACAATTAGTCAACTTTGGAAACAACAAGGCGCAACGGTGTTAAACGATGACCGACTTTGGATTCAAAAAGTTGATAATGAATGGAAAATTTTTAATACCCCAATGGCTTATTATTCGCAAGAACCAAAAATGGCAACTATTTCTAAAATATTCTTAATTACTCACTCACCCGAAAATTATGTTAATAATATTTCAGGAACAACCGGTGCGTTGCGTGTGATGTCAAATTGCATCCAGCATTTATTTGACAAAAAAATAACAGACTCCCACCTTGATACTTTATTAGAGATTTCAGAACAAATTCCGATTTATAAACTCGGCTTTAAGCCTACGTTCGAAGTTGTAGATTTTGTTAGAGATATTTAAGTAATGAGATGTGAGTAACAAGTAATGAGATGTGAGATGTGAGTATCAAGTAGTGAGATGTGAGTATATCCTTTTCAATACATTCAATGCACCGCTTTTTCGACAAGCTCAAAGCATCGCCAAACAGAACGAAATAAACTCAAAATAGGACATTTTGATTATAGCGCATTTTTGACAACATTACGATATTGAAATACATTTATAAGCCTTATATTTGTTAATAAATGAATGCAATTATCCGCACACAAACATTTTGACCCACAATCTAATGTTTTCATTGGATTGTAAGTCAAAAAACTCAATGATTTTTTAGAATGCAACTAAATAATCAGTCTTTGAAAAACGCAAGATATATAAATCAATGTTTTTTCTCGAACTCTTTCATTGCATCAGCCAACGCCACAACACTCGCTTCGGGCAGTGCATTGTATGTAGATGCTCTGAAACCGCCAACGGAGCGATGTCCTTTCAATCCGACCATTCCTAAAGATGAAACAAATTTGCTAAATTCATCTTCAAGTTCTTTGTACTCGTCGTTCATAACAAAACAGATGTTCATCAATGAGCGGTCTTCAATGTTTTTGACCGTTCCTTTGAATAGCCTGTTTCTGTCAATTTCTGAGTAGAGGATGTCGGCTTTTCGTATGTTTCTTTTTTGCATTTCAACAACTCCACCTTGTTCTTTAAGCCAAATAAGCGTTTGCAGTGCCGCATAAACGGGAACTACGGGAGGTGTGTTAAACATCGAGCCATCTTTGATGTGTGTTCTGTAGTCTAACATTGTTGGAATCGTTCTTTCAACTTTTCCAAGAATATCTGTCTTTACAATAACAAAGGTAACTCCGGCAGGTGCAAGATTCTTTTGTGCGCCACCATAAATCAATACATATTTTGACACGTCCATCGGGCGTGAAAAAATATCAGACGAGGCATCTGCAACCAAAGGAATACCTACTTCCATATCGGTATGAATTTCCGTCCCAAAAATAGTGTTGTTGGTAGTGATGTGGAAATAATCCGCATCCGCAGGAACGGTGTAATTTTTCGGTATGTAACAGAAGTTTTCGTCTTTTGACGATGCTACTTCAATTGTTTCACCGAAAAGTTTTGCCTCTTTTAATGCTTTTGATGCCCATGTTCCTGTGTTCAGGTAGGCTGCTTTTTTGTTAAAAAGGTTAAAGGGCACCATGCAAAATTGCAAACTTGCGCCTCCGCCTAAGAAAATTACTTCATATCCTTGCGGAATGTCGAGTATTTCTTTAAACAAGTTTCTTGTTTGTTCCATAACCGCTTCAAAATCTTTGCCACGGTGAGAAACTTCCATTATTGAAAGTCCGGAACCAACAAAATTTAATATCGCTTCTGCGGTATTTTTAATCGTAAATTCGGGTAACACTGACGGACCCGCCGAAAAATTATGTTTCTTCATCTTTTAAAAAATTATTATTATTACTTAAATATGGTTATCAGTATTTAGTATTTAGTATTTAGTCTTCAGTATCTAGTATTCAGTATTTAGTATCTAGTATTTAGTATCTAGTATTTAGTATCTAGTATTCAGTATTTAGTATCTAGTATTTAGTTTTCAGTATTCGGTATTTTGTATTCAGTATTTAGTTTTCTGTATTTAGTTTTCTGTTAAACTCTAATATCTAAACTCTAATATCTAATATCTAATATCTAAACTCTAACATCTAATATAAACGTTATTATTTAGTTTTAGTATATTTTTTTTTACAAATTTCTTGTTTTATATTCTGCACTAGATTCTAATTTAAATCTAGCCTCAAAGAAATTTCCTGTAGCTTCAATTTTTATATTAAATCTTTACTGACCAATTAAATTTTTATTCAATATTTATATAGTTGGATTTCAATATTTTATGATTTAAATTTACCTTTTTCAAAAAGTAACCTTATTCATACCTTATTTTTTCTACTAAACAATATCTTTTAACCACAAAGGAAAGCAAAAAAATAACTGAATACTGAAAACTTTTAACGTTCTTTGCGTTTGCGACTTTGCGTTAAAAAAATATTATGAATAATGTAGGTAAGTTATGTGTAAAATGACGCAGACCAAGATTCCTCGCTACGCTCGGAATGACCATTTCATTCCTTTAATGTGGCATGTTTCCGCTGCGGCAGCGCCGCAGCGGAAACAGAACTACCCCAATGTATAATTCGTCATTCCGAATGAAAAGTAGTGAAATGATGAATCTGAAAATATGCAATTTCACAATTAACATAACAGTAGGTTAGTTTATTGCAAAATCAGGAGTACTGATATTATATTTCAAATAATTAGTGTAAATTTGTGTATTTCGGTAAACTCAATAACAATTTCGGTAAACTCAATAACAATTTCGGTAAACTCAATAACAA
>WRMI01000031.1 GCA_009777175.1 Marinilabiliaceae bacterium | reverse complement strand
CGATTTAAAATAAATAAAATATTTGCACGATTTAAAATAAATAAAATATTTGCACGATTTAAAATAAATAAAATATTTGCACGATTTAAAATAAATAAAATATTTGCACGATTTAAAATAAATAAAACATTTGCACGTTTTAAAATAAATAAAATATTTGCACGTTTTAAAATAAATAAAATATTCTAAATATGGTAACAATTTCAGTAATGAATCAGAAAGGCGGTGTTGGAAAAAGCACGGCTACACGCAATTTAGGCTCATTTTTTGCAAATCAGGGCTATAAAACTTTAATGGTTGATATTGATGCGCAGGCAAATCTCAGTCAAATATCCAATATCCCAGATGATATAGAAAGCACTGTTTTGGATGCTTTCAGAAACAAAACTCCAAAAATATTTACAGTTGCTAATAATCTAAGTATTATTCCGTCATCACTCAACTTTGCAGGAATAGAATTAGAAATAATCGGCGCAATGCAGCGCGAAATGTTTTTAGTAAAAACATTAAATAAGTTGGAAAACAATTTTGATATTTGCCTAATAGATTGTCCGCCAGCCATTAATATGATAACTACAAATTCATTAGCCGCGTCCCAATGGGTCTTAATACCGATGGAAGCCTCTTTTTTAGCATTTAACGGACTTGAAATGATGATTAATGTAATTTCAATGGTCAGGGAAGGCTTAAATCCTAATTTATCGATACTTGGCGCATTTATCAACAAATACAAAGAGCATACGATAGTTTCCAGAGATATATTGGAAAAAATGAAAGAAAAAGGAATAGACATTGCTCTTTTTGATGCAAAAATCAGGCAGTACGAAGACTTTAAAAAAGCCGAATTTCATAAAAAAAGTATTTTTGAGTTTGCAAAAGGAAGTTTAGCAGCATCCGATTACAACAAACTTGGAGTTGAAATAGTAGAAAAATTAAAAAGTAATAAATCAATTTAATTAATATAAAATGAATAACTTAAAAAACATGCTTTCAAGGTCTGATACGGTATCAGAACCAGAACTTATCAAAGATTCAAACAATGAAATTTTTATAAGTACAAAATTAGCATTTGAATTGGGAGAATATGTACGTGATTTCCAATATCATAAAGCAATACAAACAGGAAACATATATTTAAGTTTCAAAGATGCTGTTGCCGAAATTATTTCAGATCACAAAAAACAACACCCCGAAGTAAAACCACGTCCCGAAGAAGTGCGTAAATTAGAAAAAAAAGTTGGTAGAAAGAAAAAATAATTAAAATTCAATAAATATGGAAACAACATTTGAAAAAGACCATGAACACGATGATTATGACGATTTTGTTGTCGAAAAACCATCACTGTTCGATATGCACCCAAACCACGGATACGATGACGAAACAGTAAAAATTATGGAAGAAGAGTTTGCAAAAATGCTTGCAAAACCTGAAATTCCATTTATGAAAACGTTGGTTGATTATTTTGTAGGATTACAACCAAAGGAAAAAATCAAAGGAGAAATAACGCTTTACGACCATCTTCCAAAAAACGAAGAAGATATAATTGATTATTTGAACATTTGTCCCTATTACAAAAGGTTAAAAGATTATTTTGAAGAAATTCATCCCCTCGAAGAACTTGCCTGCAGCTTTTCGTATGAAAATGAAAAAATCCTTATTTATGCTGCTTGCCTTTGTAGTTTTGTTCATACAAAATTTTGCACCAATAAAAACAACAGAGATGTTCTTTATCTTGCGGATGAAATAGCAATGAAAGCGGCAACTGATTATATTGATGACAAAGTAAAAGGAATTTTCAATTACGACAAACCAAATGAAGACGAAGATGACGATGACGAGGGATACGAAAGCAGCTATGGTAATGAATACGACTACGATGATGATTACGATGACTAAATGCAAACCGAGATAACAGGTATTTTGACTTTCAATAATGAATAAAAAACTTGCTTTTGAAAATAATTTTTTGGCAATAAAAGAGGCTTTTGATGGAAACAAAAGAGTGCCAAAAAAGTGGGACAAACAGAAATTGCAGCTATATCAGGGATATGGCGGATTAAAAGAAATTTCACTTAATCCTGATAAACCGGGGCAGTGGGCAAAATCCAACGAGCAATTCAAAGAAGATGTAAGGAAGTTAAAAGATTTGATATTAACTGAATATCAAACAAAAGCACCAAAAGGAGAAGAGATGTTTACATCTTTGACAAATAGTGTTTTAACTTCTTTTTACACTCCGCCTCATTTGGTTAGAGCAATGGTTGAGCCGCTTAAAAATATTTTTTCAAATAGTGGTACAATTCAGATTCTTGACCCTTGCACTGGCACTGGTAACTACATCACCGAACTGAAAGATATACTGAAAAACAATGATTTTGAAATTACAGGATTTGAAAAAGAACGCACAGCCGCTTGGTTTGCTCAAAAAATTACTGAAGAAAATATTTATAATAAACCTTTTGAATCAGTTACAGAAACCGTTGAAGGAAAAAAGTTTGACTTCATTACATCAAATATACCTTTTGGAAATGTAACCGTTTATGACCCTCTGTTTTTCAAAAGTAAAGATATCGCTCAAAAAAAATCACTAAAACAGATACACAGCTACTTTTTTACCAAAGGGATATCTCATTTAAATGAAAACGGAATTATTGCATTTATTACTGCATCGGGAGTGATGGATGCTCCCACGAATCAATATTTGAGGGAGTACCTTATACTAAATACAAAACTTATTACCGCCGAACGCCTCCCCGATTCTGCCTTTAAAGATGCAGGAACTACTGTTTGTTCTGATATTATCATCCTACAAAAAAGAGAAAAGCCACTAACGAATATTAAAGAGGCAACGGAACAAGAGCAAGCTTTTGTCAATTCTGTTAAAAAAGAGATGGGAGAACATGAATTTAATGTGAATGAATTTTACATTAAAAATCCCGAAAAGGTACATGGAAATTTTGAAATTGGCAGTTTTCACGGTGGTAAAAAAATATTAACAGTAAAATCAACAGAAGATTATTTAAACAAACTGCGTTCAAACATTGAACTGTCAGTCAGTTTGAATTCCAAAAAGCCGAAATTAGAGCCTTCGCTTGCAACATATAATATAGAGTTAGTACCTATTTCAGAAAAAGCATTTGTGTTTCGAGGAGATACATATCAACACAGGAATTACATCAAAGAATTAGGCGGAATATGGAATGTCAGAAATTCAGCATGGATGTTTCCTTTGTATAAAAAAGAAACTGTAACAAATAAATTGTTGGATTATTTGATAAAACAGCCTTTAAATTTATTTGTGCCATTATCTCAAGAACTACAAACACAAATACCGACAAGTGAACCGGCACAGAAAAAAGAGACGGTTTCTAAACCGACAATAAAAGTAGAACCTGTACGAGATTTGTTTTCTTTAATCGAAGAAGGAAAACCAATAGCAGAAGAAAGAAAAACCGATGAACAGCCACAAGAAATAAAAGAAACCAAAAAGCCCGAAAGAGAAGAAACTGTAATAAAATCAATATCTTCACTAAAATTATCGCAGGAATTTATTGACAATAACTATTTAAAGGAAGGCAATCTTTTCTCTATTGATAATTCCATTCGAAGACTAATAAAAGACCAAGATAATGAATGGAGTTATGAAAAATTACAATTTACAGGTGAAAAATTAAGGAAAGCCAAAGGTATTATTGAGATAAGAAAACAATATCAAATACTAACTCACCTTGAAAATCTCAAAGAACCGGTAACGGAAATAGAATCTCAAAGAACAGCATTAAATAATGTTTATGATGAATTTGTAGAAAAATTTGGAAATCTAAACGAAAATTCTAACAAAAAAATAATAGAAAGAGATTCGTTCTGTAATGAAATAAAGGCACTTGAGTGGGAAGAACACGGTGAACATCTGAAAAGTGATATTTTCTTTAAATCAATGCACATTGACAGGTTGAATGAATTGAAAATTGACAACCTTCAAGATGCCATTACATACTCCCTTTATAGCCACGGAAAAGTCAATATTACCGAGATTTCTAACCTGTTGAACAGAAGCACAGACGATATAATAAAAGAGGGCATTGATAAAAAATTATTAGCCATAAATCCCATATTTCCAAAAGATTGGAACTCTGTTGAGGCTAATGAAAATTTTAGATTGTATTTGGATACTGATTTTGAAATTACAACGTGGAGCGAATTTACAAGCGGAAGAATACACGACAAAATACAAGCACTTAAAAATAACGATACTTTTGATTTGGACAGTGAAAATAAAATGCAATTAATCAGTGAACTTGAAAATATTTTGCCCAAATCCTTTTCTGTTAAAGAGATTAATCCAAATTTTGGCGAAAGATGGCTTAACGAAAAAATCTATTCCACATTTATTTCCGACTTGATGGGAGGAGATTATAGCATAAAATACTTGAAAGGGCTTGATTCTTATAAAATATCGTTAGAGCAATTTACGCCGCCGCTATATGAGGGTCTATACAACGTAAAATGCATAAACGGTAGAACTATACGCTCAAAAGAAGTTATTGCACACGCTTTGAGTGATACGCTGCCCGAAATTACTTATAAAGTTAACGACATCACATACACTGACCACAAAGCGATAAACCAAGTAGAATCAAATATTAACAGAATAAAACAGAAGTTTTCAGAATTTATAAAGTATAACCCACAATTTCATTCAGAAATTGAAAATACCTATTTTTTAACGCATTTACAGCATTTAAAGAAAGATAATACAGTTAATTCTCTTATATTCAATGATGTAGAAACATTTTTGCCAAGGAATCATCAAATAGAAGCAGCATGGCAAATAATTTCAAACAATGGAGGAATTATCGACCATAAAGTTGGGTCAGGCAAAACGCTTGTTATAGCTATGTCTGCAATAACAATGAAAAGAATGGGAATAGCAAAAAAACCGTTGGTTATTGCGCTAAAAGCAAATGTTCCTGCAATATATCAAGACATAAAAAAGGCTTATCCGAGAGCGAAAGTGCTGTTTCCAACAAAAAAGAATATGCAGCCCGAAAATAGAAAAGAATTTTTATTGCGTATGATGAACAACGACTACGATGTAATTGTCATGACCCACGAACAATTTGAAAAAATTCCTTTACCGCCCGAAACCACCATCAATGTTATAAAGAATGAACTTAACAACCTTGAAGTTGATTTGGATATACTCAACGAAGACAGAGAACCAAACAAAATGCAAATAAAAGGGCTGAACATACGCAAAGAAAACCTTGAAAATAAACTAAAATATACCCTTGACAGCATCAAAAAAGACAACCTGCCTTCTTTTGACAAATTAGGAATAGACCATATTTTTGTTGATGAATCACAACAATTCAAAAATCTTGAGTATTCAACAAGACACAGCCGCATAAGTGGACTTGGTAATCAGGCGGGAAGCAAACGTGCTTTAAATCTACTTTGTGCAATACGATATTTACAGTCATTGCACGGCGGAGACAAAGGCGCAACTTTCTCAAGCGGAACAACGATATCAAATTCTTTAACAGAAATGTATCTGTTACTCAAATATTTACGTCCCAACAAACTTAGCGAGTTAAAAATGGAAACTTTTGACGCTTGGGCAAAAACTTTTGCAGAAAAATCAAAAGAATATGAAATAACTGTTACCAACGAAATAAAGAAAAGAGACAGATTCCGCCGTTTTCTGAAAGTCCCCGAATTGTCAAAATTATATAACGACATTGCGCACGTCATCACCGACAGTAACCTTGCCATTGATAAACCGCAAAAAAATGAACTACTGATAAAAATTCCCGCAACGGAAGCGCAAATGGAATATTCGCAAAGGCTTATAGAATTTGCTCAAACAGGCAACCCATCTGTAATTGGACGTGAATTTACCCATAATCAACTATTTGCAAAAATGCTGATTGCCACAAACGAAGCAAAAAAGATGAGTATAGACATGAGGCTTGTCAATCCAAACTATACAATGAGTGACGGAAGTAAACTTTTTGCCTTATGCGAAAAAGTTGATGAATATTACCGTAAATATGACCACGTAAAAGGTACGCAACTTATATTTTCAGATGTAGGAACTCCCACCACTAAAGGTGATTTAAACATTTATGACGAAATAAAAAATTTGCTTGTTAATGATTACAGTATTCCTGAAAAAGAGATTGCTTTCGTCCACGATTATAACATTAACGAAAAAAAGATTGAGGAATTTGAGGAAAAAGTAAACAGCGGCGAGTTCCGCATAGCCATCGGCTCAACTCAAACTATGGGAACAGGTAAAAACATTCAGCAGCGTGTCGTTGCGGGTCATCACCTTGACATCCCTTGGATGCCCAAAGATTACGAACAGCGCAACGGTCGCTTTGAAAGATACGGTAACAAAGTAGCACAAGAGCATTGTAACAACGTTGTAGATACATTTTGTTATGCTACCGAAAACAGTCTTGATGCCTATAAATTTGGTTTGTTGGCAACAAAAGCAAATTTTATAGAACAGGTAAAACACTCTGCCGTATCAACAAGGGAGATAGAAGAAAAGAGCGAAGATTCAATAACATTCGGAGAATTTGCAGCCGCAATCAACGGTAAAACAGAATTAATTGAAAAGATAAAAAAAGAAAAAGAGTTGCAAAACCTTGAAAATTTACAGGCAACAAGCAAAGAGCAGATTTCAAATGCCGAATACAGTATTTCAATAGCAACAAAAAAGATTGAAAAAAGCAATAATGAAATAACGCAGTTAGATAAAGACATAGAAGCCTATCAATCAACGTTCCCCACCGTTAAAAATCCTGAAGAGGAATTTACTATTACGTTAAAAGGCGGAACAATTTTAACAGGTGATACCGAAATCGGCAAATACATAAAAGAGCGAGCCGACGAATCATTAAAACAAAATCCCTATCCTGATGCGGAAGAGGTTTTCAGAAAGGGTGATTATTCAGTAATAATTAATGCCCACCAAGATATATCGGGAAAAATAAAAAATTACATGTCAGTACGTTCCGATATTACAGGCAACGTTTACAAAAATCCCCATTCAACCTGCGAACTAACCACAACCCCCGAACCATACGGCAGACTGATAAGAAAAAGTTTCGATTCAATGGAAATGAGAAAAAGGGCATCTAACCGAGAAATAACAAACTGTGAACATAATATCCGCACCCACACCAAAACTATCAAAGACGGTTTTATGGATTATTCTGAAAAAATCGACACCCTCAAAAATGAAATATCAGAACTTGAGAAATTTATTGAAAATGATGGGAAGACTGCAAAAGTTGGGAAAGGTGTGGGGAAAAACAGGAAAGATTTTGGGGTGAAAATGTAGGCTGTCCCCCGCTTGTGTACTACGTACCAGTGGCTTGGCGTAGTGGCAACTTCAACTGCTGTGGCTGCGAAAATTATAAAATTTTCGTAATTTCGCAAAAAATAATAGAATCGTCCACTTCGTGGATAATTACATCAACATTAAACTTCGAAGCTAATGTTAAAAAATCATTTTCAGAATAAGTGATTGCTTTAAAACCATCTTTACAAACAATAATACCATTTTTTGTTTTTGCATAATCTATTTCTCCTAATAGTTTTTCCTCGGACTGAATTTGAAACCAATGTAATCTGTTTTGCCAAATTTTATCCGAATAAGAAGAGAACAAAAGTATGCCTCCTTTTTTTGTTACTCTCAACGTTTCCGTCAATAGCAAATAAGGGTCTTCATTAAAAGCGGAAATACCGTTTTGGACACAAATCGTAACATCGAATATATCAGCATGAAAAGCCAATTCTACTGCGTTCATTTTATAAAATTCTAGATTATGAATGTGTTGATACAAGCTTTTAGCCAATTCAATATTGTTTTGTGAAATATCAATACCGATAATCTTTTTTGCTTTTTTAGCTAATTCAATAGCAACTCTCCCATAGCCACAACCCAAATCCAATACAATATCATCTTTGCAGATATTTCTTAAAATGAAATCTATTTCTGCTGTTAGAAGTTGCTGTATTCTTGGAGGGGCAATTTCATAACATTTATGTAATTTATTTGCATTTAGATTTTTTGAGTAATAGTTCATACTTTCTTTTCATAATGCATTATTTGTTAATAAAATAGATCTTCTCATCAGTCTTAATTTCTCCAGTTTTGCGCAATTGTGGTACTTGTTGTCGCACCTCATGTCCATATTTATTTACAAGTGCTGTAAATCCCAGTTTTTTATGAAGTGCTATGGAAGCATTATTGTCAGTTCTTACACGCAATATAACTCTGCCGGTCGGTAATATCTTTAACAGATTACAAGCTAATTTGTTTGCTATCCCTTGATTTCTATGTTGCGGTCTTACTCCTATGTCAGCATAATACCAATAGAGAAAAGCATCTTCTAAATGCTCTTGGATAACAGCAATTATATCCGTTTTTCGTGATAACGGCAAAGCGGCGCAAAAACCAATAATTTCATTTGTATTTTGGCACTGACATAAAACTAACATACCGTTTTCTGCATAATCCTCGAAAATTTCTGCAACCTCTTCAATAGTATATTTTTCACCACTCCAAGTTGGGTCAAAAAAACCATTTCCGAAACATTCGTCATAAAGAACGTACAGCGTATTTTTATCCAAACATGCCCATAACGCTTGTGCGTTTTCCACCTGAACAATCCCTTTTTCTAGCAATTTAGCCATTTTATTATTTCATCATTAGCCATTTCTTTTTGTTCCCTCGTTTGCATATCTTTGATTGTAATCGTACCGTTTTTTATTTCATCTTCGCCTAAGATTGCAACGTAACGAATACCTTTTTTATCTGCATAAGAAAATTGAGATTTCAGTTTTACCGGTTCGTGAAAAATTTCTGTGTTAATTCCTGACTCTCTCAACATACTTGCAACTCTTAAACTGTCAAGCATCGTTTCTTTTGAGAAAGCAGTAACCAAAACCTTAGTTCTTGTTTGTGCCTTGTCTAACATACCTAATTGTTTCATCGCAGAAAGAATTCGGTCAAGTCCCAAAGACGTTCCAACAGCGGGAGTGTCTATTCCGCTGAAATGACCTATTAACTCATCATATCGTCCGCCGCCTGTTAAGCTTCCAATATGCGGATGTTGTGGTAATGTTGTTTCAAAAATTGGTCCTGTGTAGTAATCCAAACCTCTTGCAAGGGAAATCTCAAAAATGAAATTTTCTTTGGGAATATTCATTGAATTTAAGTATGAAAACAACTCTTTCATTTCGTTTACCCCTTCCTCGCCGACAGGTATTCCTTTTAAAAGTGCTTCTGCATCATCTAATGATATTTTTCCTTCCGAAACAACTGTTTTCAATTTGTCAATCACAGCACTAGGAACATTTTTTTCTGTTAATTCTTTTGCAACTTCGTCAAATGAAATCTTATCAAGTTTGTCAATATTTCTGCAAATTTCTCCAGTCCAGGAAGTATCAAGCCCGATATAAGCAACAAGTCCATTTAAAATCTTCCTATTATTTACTTTGATAAGAAAACCTTTAAATCCTAAAAGGGTTAGGATTTCATTCACAATGCAGATAATTTCTGCATCAACCATCATAGATTTACTGCCCACCGCATCAATATCACATTGGTAGAACTCCCTGAACCGTCCTTGATTTGGTTGAGGAGAATCTGCTCTCCATACGGGTTGGATTTGATAACGTTTAAAAGGTTTAGGCAACTCTTTATTCATAGCAATAACCCGCGAAAAAGGAACCGTCAAATCGTAATGAAGTGCTGCCTCGTCTTTTGTTCCTGTTTTGTAGTTTAGGCGATAAATGAGCCTGTCTGCATCTTCGCCATATTTGCCTGTCAATACATTTAGGTATTCGATAGCAGGTGTTTCGATTGGTTCAAAACCATATTTCTGAAATACGGTTCTCATTACATTCTGTATTTCTTCTCTGTGCATCATTTCATCAGGGAGAAAATCTCTTGTGCCTTTAAAAATTCTTGGTTCTATTTTTGCCATTTTATAGTATTATTTTTTTTTCTGAAATCTTTTTATCGTAGCCATCTTTTGCAAATGCCATCATAGTCAAATATTCCACGCGCATAAACTCTTTAAAAGCCCTCAAAAATAAGATGGGGCAAATAAAAAAGAGAATGCAGTTTGAAATTAGGAATACTCCAATAGATTTACATGCTATTTCACAATCAAATGTACATTTTATATCAAAATCAGACATAAAAAGAACAATCATACTTGCAACCAATACCAATAGTGGTAAACCTGTAATATAAAGGCTATTCCTTGATTTTTTTTGTTTTAATTTTTCTTCTTTTGATATTTTATTTATAAAAAAAACATCCTTTAAATTTTCTTTAATTTTCTTTTCTTTATCGTAAATTAGTAATATTAGTAGCTTTGAAAGCAAAAAGACTAATAGAGAAAGTATTAATTGTACAATCTGAAAAACGCAAAAACTCCAAAAACAAAGTCCGTAAATTTTGAACAAATACAGAGGGATAAGAATTAGTGAGGACAAAATAAAAACTATGGCAGTGGTAGAATAAATATACTCATTAGTATATGAAAACCAAAAATAATTATTAAACTGTTTTATGTTTTGACTTCCAACTAAAAAGCCTAGCTCAAAGATGCCATGGTTAAGTTTTATTTCATCCTTTCCACTTTCTTTTTTTTTAATAATGTAAGTTTTTATATCAGGGCTCAAATCTTTCAAAATATCCAATAAAGGATCATCGGAACTATATTTATCATTGCACATTTTATTGAAATTTAAAACTTTTATTATATAACGTGCTAATGAGGCAAGAACGGCATTTATGCAAAAAACAATTGCTAACAGAATAATCCATTTTGCAAAACCAAAATTTTGAAATACCGTATTAATTCTTATCTCATTATCTAATGTTTCTACAATTCCAGAATTAGAATTTTGAAATACCCCTCCAATAGATGTAATAATTTCAGGATAAAAGGCATTACAAAAAATAAACAGTATCACAAAAAACAAGACGCTAGGAAGCAGCGTGAAAAGCACTCTATATATAAACCATAAAATTCCTTCAAATGTAGTGGCGATCCCTGATGTTATTTCTGTCATTTTTACGTTGTTTTATTTGTTTCAGAAATCTCTTTATCGTAGTCATCTTTTGCAAATACTGATATAATCAAATATTCCACATGCAAAAACTCTCTAAAAGCCCTAAGGAATAGTATTGGACAGATGAAACATAGAATGCTATTTGAAAGGATGAATACTCCAAATATTTCTAAATCGGATATAAACAAAATAATTGATATACTTGCAACAAATAGTTGTGTAAACACCAAAATTATACTTTTACACAAAATATTTTTTTTATTTTTTTTATTGCAGTAAAAATCAGATAATTTTCTTTTTGAATACCAAAAGACTAAAAAAGTAATTAGTAGTTGGAGAATCTGAAAAAGAAGATATACCCACAAAGAAAATTCGTAATTTTTATACAAACACAAAGGAAGAAGAATGAAAGAAGATAGTATTAAAACTAAAGCAGTATTAGTATTGATAAACTCTCTAGCAACTAAAAACCAAAAATAATTATTAAACGTATTTGATTTTTGATTCCCAATCAGAATGCCAAGATTGAAAATGCCACGATTACCTACTTCAGACTTTTTCGATTCAAAATAATTTTTGAATTTACTCGGTTCTGTTGTTAGGTCAATTTCTTTTTCATAACATTTTTTACTGACATCTGAAAAATCTAAAAATTTGACAATAAAATTTGTTAGTGCTTCAAGAATAGTATTTATGAAAAAAACTATTGCCAACAGAATAATCCATTTTGCAAAACCTAAATTTTGAAATACCGCTCCAATAGAATTTATAATATCAGGATAAAAAGCATTACAAAAAACAAACAGTATCACAAAAAACAAGACACTTGGTAGCAGAGTGAAAAGAACTCTGTATACAAACCATAGAAGTCGTTCGAATGCCGAGGATATTCCATATGTAATTTCTGTCATTTCTATGTGTTTTTTCAGTTTCTGAAAAATTTTTATCGTAACGGTCTTTTGCAAATACCATTATAATCAAATATTCTAGCTGTTATTTCTGTCATAAATATTCAATTTTGGGGAACATGACGGGATTCGAACCCGCGACCCTCGGAACCACAATCCGATGCTCTAACCAGCTGAGCTACACGTTCCATATATTTTATTTTAAATACTTTTCTACTATTAGTTCAAATTTATCAAAATGTTTTAGAATAGATTCTATTTCAGGCGCAAGGAATCTGTCCGTTTCTAGGAAACCTTTTTTATCTTCTGTAACAGGATTTTTCAGAAACTCCTTGTTTGATTTTTTTATCTCTTTGTAAAAATCAAGGGTTGCTTTGGCAAGTACTTTGTCGGGGTTGCATTCCATTTTCATTGAGGCAAATTGTTGTAATCGCATTGATACTGCATAAAAACCGGTCAGGATAGCAATAGCGGTAATCTTTTCAACATTTTCTGCTATTTGCAGCGCTTGTCGTGCGGCAATAGTTCCCATACTTACATGATCTTCTGTATTTTCGCAAGTAGGAATAGAATCTGCCGAAGCAGGATGTACTAACACTTTATTTTCAGAAACAACTGCGGCAGCAGCATATTGTGGTATCATTAAACCGCTTTTAAGCCCCGCCCCGTAAACAAGAAAACTTTCCATACAATCATTATTGTTGCTATCAACCATTTTGTTGATTTGCCTTTCCGTGATGTTACCCATTTCTGCTAACGCCAGTTTCAAATAATCCATTACTAATGCAATAGGTTGCCCGTGAAAATTACCTCCTGAAACGACCTTATCATCATCGGCGAAAATCAAAGGATTATCAACCAAAGCGTTGAGTTCGTTTTCTACTACTTCAATCACATGGTCAATAGCGTGCTTGCTTGCTCCAAAAACCTGCGGTAAACAGCGAATAGAATATGAATCCTGTGGTTTCCATTTCTTTTGCGCAAAAGTAAGCATTTTTGCAAGATCGTTTTTACCATTGGCTTTCATTCTGTCAATTACAGATTCAGGAACTTGAATTTGTTCGTCCGCAGCTTTAATGTCCGTTACTTTGTTAATGTCGTCTAATATTTCATTTGGTATCTGATTTTTTTCCTTCAGTATTTCTAAAATATCTTTTTGAGTAATGCCAATTAGTTTTGAACCGTCTAAAAGTTTTGTCAACCATTTGGCAACTTCAATTTGTCCCGAATGATTTCTTGCTTCGTGGATTTTATCATACGCAAAAGAATCTTTCCTTGCACATAAACTTTCAAAAATAAGAGCAGATGAAAGTGTACAGACTTTTAAAAGTTGTTCGGCTTTATGTAAAGCAATTGTCCCAACGGCGGCCATTACACTTGTTCCGTTATTAAGCGCTAAACCTTCTTTGTAACTTAACGTTACTGCTTTAAAACCTATTTTTTTCGCTTCATCGGTATTAAGAAAGTCTTTTGTTGTATATACTTTGCCTTTATATTCCATTTCACCTTCTCCAATCAAAGGCAAAGCCATGTGTGAAAGCGGACATAAATCGCCGCTCGCTCCCACAGATCCTTGTTCGGGTATAACAGGGTGAATATCATTGTTCAACAAAAAAGCAAGTTGTTTGACTGTTTTTTGTTGAACGCCAGAATTACCTTTTAATAAGGTATTGAGACGGATAACCATAATTGCTCTGACTATTTCTTTTGAAAAAGGTTTGCCAATTCCGCAGGCATGGGAACGAAGAAGATTTAATTGTAAATCAACCGCCTCTTCTTTTTTTATTAGAGTATCTGCCTTTGAACCAAACCCTGTCGTAACACCATAGATAATTTTTCCACCATTGACCTTTTCTTTGATGTATTCTAAACTCTTGTTTAGTTTGCTTGTGTCAATACGAAACCTTGCGTGGTTGTAAGCAACATCAATAACTTCATGTCGAGTAAGGTTGCTACCATTTAGTTTAATTTTAGCCATATTTTTATTATATTACATTAATTATCATACCTTTATGTATAGCTGTCTTTTTTTACCAAAATGCAAAATTACAAAAACTTTTTGAAACCCCAAGCAAAAATTAAAAAAAACAAAAATTTTTTCTTATGAAAATTTAGGAACAACATCTCACCAAGCCCCCACCACAATTTTATCAAAAAACGCATCCGCCTTCGCAATATCATCCATGATTTTACTCTTTACATAGCGGTTTGTCGTTACTCCCGATGATATGGTGCTCATTTCCCAATCGTTCAGTTTTTCGTCTTCAAAATAACTGAAACCGCTGAAACTGTAACTTCTATTATTCAATTTTATCATTTCTATAAAATTTTTTGATTGTTTTTACTTTTTTTACTCTTCTTCAAAATCCACATCAAAAAAAACTTGGTTTTCGTCAATTTCGATTTCGATTTTTCTTTTTTTGTTTTGGTTTTTTTGCGGGGCTTCTTCGTCTAATCCGCCGTAGGTGGTCTGCATCTCATCTCTGTTTAAAACGTCACGTTCAAAACCGAGATAAAAATTCGGAGGATATTCATACACATAAGAAAGCCGATTGCTGCTATAAATAATAGGAGCATACATCACTTCTTTAAGAAATGCAATAATTTCATACAATCCGCTTTTAGACATTTCAAGCTTTTGAGCTAACTGTTTGGGCGTTCCTGTTGCCTTGCGCCGAATAAGTTTGTCTATGCGGGATAACTTTTCTAAATCTACTAACTTTTTCATAATCTTATATTTATTTAATTGATTATCTTTTATTTTCTTACTTGCTACTCGGCACAGAGGTACAACTCATTAAAATTGGTATCTTCATCAAGAACAATTTGGTCGTCATCAATTTCAATCTCAATTGTTCTTTTGCTGTTTTTCTTCGGTGAATTTTCTACTCCGCTACCGTAGGTATTTTGCATTTCGTCCTTGTTTAAAGTTTCGTTTCCCATACCGATATAAAATTTCGGGGAATATTCATACACGTAGGTTTGCTTGCCGCCGTGATAGACAATGGGTGCGTACATCACTTCTTTAAGAAATGCTATGATTTCATACAAACAACTTTTAGATATTTTAAGTTTTTTGGCAAGTTGTTCGGGTGTTCCTGTTGTTTTGCTACGAATAAGTTTATCCATACGGGCTAACTTATCCAAATCTATTAACTTTCTCATAATACATACATTTAATTTGTTTCTAATTTTATATTGTCAAAACGTTCCTTCACTTCTTTTTTTGCAATCGTTATTGCCTGATGAACATCCATCGCACATTTTATTTCTAATTTTTGAGTGATTTCAGTTAATCTTTGGACCAAATCCCCACGTACCTCTATAAATGGGAGTCCAATTTCTGAATATGCCTGTCGAAGCAGTTTGTCGCAGCACTTTCTAAAACTTTCGCTGACTGGTCTGTGTCCGTCTAATACATTAGGAAATTCAATAGGAAGATGGACAAAAACGTCATAATGTTTTTTTGCATAGTTTTTTGCCATTTTTCCGTAGGCATCTATCGTTTTTCCAAATGTTTCCAAATTTGATAAAATTTCAGTGTCCTGGATTTCCGTTTCAGCAGGATTCATTCCGTACAACAGTCTGGGCTTACAATATGCCCATTCTTGAATGGAAGCACCGTCTGAAATGAAACTGTTTCTGCATTTGGCTTCGTTTGCCACCCTGTATATCATTCTTTGAAAAATTAACTCCAAAACTTCTTCTGGAGTACAATTTTCTAATTTTTTACCCGGAAACAAATTAGGCAATATTTCTCTCATAGTGAGAGCGTGCGTTGTTTCTATACCTGTTAAATACGACAAGGCTATAGATGTTGTTGTTTTTCCGGACGAATAAGTTCCGCATACTGCTATTTTCATGATTTCCAATTTTTAAAGTTAACTAACCGTTCTGCTTTGTAAATAGCGCTGTCTATTGATTGTACCTTTGGTATTTCAATTTCGCCAGTGATATTTTCAACAATGTTTTTCAGATTGTTGTCGCCATCGAACAACTTGTAATTAATACGATATTTGTCATAAAATCTGACAGATAAGTCGTCAAATTTTGAGGAATCGGTATTTTTTACATGAATGATAATGCCGTAATGTTCTGCGGCATATCTTCCCGTAATGTTTAATAAACTTTTAAGCATGTTAAATTCTTCCAGTTTATGCAATTCGATGGATTTCTCATTAATTTTTGCTTTTAATGATAAAACTTCAGAAAAAGCCGCACCGTTGGAAATAAAGTTTGAAATTATAAACTCTGACTTGATTCGTTTGACAAATGACGAAGAGATTAGCAGAAATTGATTTTCCCAAATGTCCTTTTGCGTTTCGTTTATATTGTAAATTTTTTCCCATTCGTGCATGGTTCTGTTTTGTACCAACTGTAAATCGCTTAGGCATGATAATGTTTCAGCCAAAAGTGTCCTGTCGGCATTTTTGAAATTTGTTACTGCAATTTTACTTTCCATAATCTTATATTATTTTATTATTTGATGAGTCATATTAAATTTAGCGGACAGAGTGTCCAATGAAACGGCAAAATCAACCACTCTCCATTTTTCACCTCTGAGAATAAGCTCCTTGAATGTTTGACAACAAATAGTTGCTGTATTGTTTAGCGAAGAAACAGGTTTATCAAAATTAATTTCAAGCCCGCGCAGCCAAAAATTTTTGCTTTGATCTCTCCGTATTCCCTCAAGTCCATAAAGTAACACCTGCATTAGTTGCCCTGCAACCAAAACAAAATTTGCCACGTTCATCGTTGAATAAACAGAGCTGATTCCGAAATGTTTGTGCGGCGACTTTTTGTAAATTACGTTACTTTGAATGGTTTGTGCATACAAATCAAGTTCAACATCTCTTATTTCGGTTTCACATTCCTTATAACCTGTTTTATAAAAATGTTTTTCCAAATTTTTTATAAAAAAAGAGAAATCGACATAAAAAGGCTCTATTCTTGGCTTTTTTATTTCATGATCTATGCCGAGCATTATCGTCATATGCCCAATGGATATATTAAAATAACTTGTGCCGTAACCCGATTTTTTTTCGAACGTGCCATCGTAATCTAATTTAACGTTTTGTATCAGACTGTTCTCTCCTGCGGGCTTGGTTTTCATTTTTAAATAACTTACCCAAGATTTTGAAATTGACACATCGTCAAGTTCAAACTGGCTTAATAATAACAACTCGCTCATTATTACGGCAATATTAAAATATTCCGTTGTCCCCAAATGGGGTTTCAAATTTTCATTATTCTTTGATGACCATTTTTTTGAAAAATCAACGTGTACCTTTGCTTCCAAAGAACCACCCTTTATCACCATATCAGAAAACGAAAAATTAACATTTTTAAACCCTTCGGAACAATACCTTTGCTCCTTTGGTCCCAATATTTCCTCAACTGAAGAATAACTCTTTATACTTTCTAAAATTTCCATATTTTTTTTATTAAAATTTTTGCAAAGGTAAAGCTAGTTTTGTAGATAAAACCGCAATTTTTAATACAGTGTTTTTTTAAAAATTGCAAAAATTGCAAAAAATTAAGATTTTTTTTTGAAAAACAGATTTTTTTTTGTATTTTTGCAAAAAATTATATTACAACGAGTTTTAGTGGCAGTTTCCGCTGAAAATATTGTTGATAAAATCAAGAGATTATGGAAAATTCAGATAAAATTTTTGACATTCAAAAGAAGTTGTTTGAAGAGATTCAAACAAGACTTCCGTCCCAATATATTTTGGTTGATATGATTTCAGATATATTGGATACTAGCAGAGATTCGGCTTATAGGCGAATAAACTGCAAAAAACCTTTAAGTATAGGTGAAACATATACTCTTTGCAAACATTTTCAAATGTCTTTTGACAATTTGATGGATATCAGGGATGTTCATCAGTTTGATTGCGTTTATCGCCCCATTGATTTATCCATATCCAATGAATATCAAAACTATATGTTTGCCTTAGCAAAGAATATCGAAAAATTAAAAAACGCCAGGGATTCAAGCATCCTTATGTCTGCCATGGATATTCCAGTATTTCACTTAATTACACAAAAAGAGCTTACATTTTTTAAATTGTACACTTGGACTCAAAGTGTTTACAACTACGAAGGCACAATGGATGATTTTATGAAAGAAATAGAAACTCCCGATATTCTAAACTGTTATCGAATAATCAGCAGCAATTACGAACTTATACCGTCTGCTGAGATATGGACTGAAAACACTGTTAATACCACTTTAAGTTTAATCAACTATTACGTCGAGATTGGAAGTTTTTCAAATAAAGAGTTGCCCTTGTTGTTGTGCGAACAAGTATTGAATATTTTAACTAAAATGCAAAAATGGGCTGAAAACAGTGTAAAAGGAGAACGCACAACCCCATTTCAACTTTATATCAGCGAAATGGAATTAGAAAACTCTTATATTTTGATGAAACAAGAAGACATTATAAATTGTGTTGTCAAACTATTTACAATAAACAGTTTAAACGTTTTTGATAAGAAGTTTTGCGTGGAGACAGAAAGTTGGCTTACAAAACTTTCTCAACGTTCTGTTTTATTGTGTGGAAGTTCCGAGAAAGACAGGATCAAATACTTTAATTCCCAGAGGCAAAGAGTACGATTTTTGATGGATAAAATTAAAAGTTTGTAGAATAACTTTTTCCGTTGTTAAAAATTTGGTCAGAAATATCGGAAACAATATTTTCAATTTTTGAATCAAAATTATCTGTGAATTTGTTTTTTACATGCTGATTTGTCGTAATTCCTGACGATATATTATTCAGTTCTGAATTGTTCAGTTCTTCTTCCTCAAAATGACTGAAGCTGTGATTTCCATTCAACATAATCATATTTATTATTTTATAAATTTTATAACGTTTTTTATTTATTTATCAACCCTCTAAACGGGTTTACCAATCGGTTGAACATCGTTTTTTCGCCGGTGATAATTTCTGCCGAAGCATAAATATTGCCTCTTGCCGTGAACTCAAATTGTGTTGTAGTAACAATGTTTAAGGGCAGTTCTGCAATTATTATCAAATCTTTGCCTGTATTAAAACGACTGACCGACTTTACAAGCGATTCCACTGTTCCGTAGCGTTCGCTCGGATATTTGTCTATGTGAAGACGGAGTTTATTTCCTGCCCTCACGTTTTTTCCATTTTCTGGCGATAAATGGATGATACAAATTGTAAATTCACCTGTATCACCCCATATTAATGCTATTGTGTCATTTTTTTGAACAATATAATTTTCGATTATCAAAGGACTTGTTTCCAAAATACCGAAATTTTCGGCAATGACTGCAACAGTGCTTTTGTCCTGTTTTTCTATAACAAACAGTGTATCACCCAAGCGGACATAATTTCCACAATCCTTATAGACATTCGTTATTTGTCCCGATTCAGAAACAGTCAATGTTGCCAACGGCAATTCGCCACGTAGCACGGCAGGTGCTTGAACGATATCGGGATAGGTGAAAAATATTGACCCTACAAGCAATCCTGCTATAACAAAAAGGAGTATCCCACTTCCTGCACGTAACAGAATATTAGGCGGAGTTCCCAGAATTTCCTCAATGGATTCATGGTGAAGCTCTATTTTTGTTTCTTGATTTAATTGTTCCATATTTACTTCTTTTTTACTCTCTAATTTCCTAATTCTAACTGATTGCTAACCAATTCGTAATATGCGCCGCGTTTGGATACAAGTTCTGCATGCGTTCCTATTTCGGCAACTTCTCCTTTATGCAGAACAACTATCTGGTCGGCATTTTTAACCGTGCTTAAACGATGAGCCACAACGATTACGGTACGACCTTTAAAAAACTTATCCAAATTTTCCATAATAATTCGCTCGTTGCGGGCATCCAACGCATTGGTTGCCTCATCAAAGAATATAAATTGTGGATTTTTATATACAGCACGTGCTATTAATATCCGCTGCCTTTGCCCCTGACTGAGAGATTGACCGTCATTCCCAATTTTTGTATTGTATTTTAAAGGTAACGATTCGATATGCTCTCGAATATTGGCAACGGTAACTGCATATAAGAGATTTTTTGTATCAATGTCATCGATGCCCGAAGCGATATTTCCCGCTATGGTGTCATAGAAAATATAGCCGTCCTGCATCACAACGCCGCAATAACTGCGCCATTCTTTAAAACTGATTTGATAAAGCGGCGTTGTTCCAATCGTAATTTCACCCGAAGTGGGCGGATAAAAGCCAAGCAAAAGTTTCAGAAGCGTCGTTTTGCCACTGCCACTGCTGCCAACTATAGCCGTGGTTTTACCTGAGGGAATATGTAAAGTAACATTGTTCAACACCACAGGCGAACGGGGACCATAATACTGAAAAGATAAATTTTTTATTTCTATTTGAGCGTCTTTGTCCACTGGGGTCTTTGTTTCATGAACTGTTTCTTCGTCTTCTTTTCCGTGAATCTCGCCCATACGTTCCAAACTCAAATTAGCATCTTGGGCCTGCTGCATAAAACCAACTAATTGTTCAATGGGTCCGTGCAACTGTCCGATAATATACTGAATTGCAAGCATTGCCCCAAGAGTAAGACCGCCAGACAATACAGCACTCGCCGAAACAAAAGTTATCAGAACATTTTTTATTTCGTTGATGATTACTGCTCCCCCTTGTTGCCACTGACCAAGCGAAAGGCTGCTCATTTTAATTTTAAAAATTTCTGCCTGAATACCTTCCCATTCCCACCGTTTTTGCTGCTCGCTGCCTGTCAGTTTTATCTCCTGCATACCTTGGACAAGCTGAATAAGATTGCTTTGATGCGATGCCATTTGAGCAAAATTCTTATGGTCAAGGTCAGCACGTTTTTTCATAAAACGCTTTACCCAAAATGCATAAATGCCGCTACCGACCAAAAATACAACAAAAATTCTTATGTCATATACTGCCAGAACGATACCAAAAACCAAAAGATTTATTGCCGCTAATGTTATACTCAACAAAGAAAGTGTAAGAAAACTTTCGATGCGTTTGTGGTCATCAATCCGTTGAATCAAATCTCCAACAAGCTTGGTCTCAAAATATTTCATGGGAAGCTTCATCAATTTAACAAGAAAATCTGAAATTAATGAAACATTTACACGCGTACTGATGTGAAGCAGAATCCAACGACGAATAAAATCCACCGAAGCCCGACCTGCAACTAAAGCTAACTGCGCAATTAACACGATGTAAATAAAACCTATATTTCGCTGTCCTATTCCTTGATCGACGATTGCCTGCGTCAAAAAGGGAAATATCAATTGAAGCATACTTCCGGCAATAAGCCCAAAAAACAGCTGCCACAACAATTTTTTGTACGGACGCAAATAACGTACAAGAAAAGAGAGATTTAGCGGCTGATGAACTTTCGCCTTTGCCTGATAAAAATAGGGATTAGGCTCAAACAGCATGGCAATCCCTTTTTCCTCGCCGTTGTGCTTTGTGGTAATCCAACATTTTTTAAACTCTTCCTCTGTATATTTTAGCAATCCGTGTGCGGGGTCTGCAACATATACAAATACCCTTTCGGGCTGCTCTTTTTTTAGCGGTTTTATTTTTTCGATACGATATACTACGGCAAAATGTATATGATTCCAATGAACTATACACGGCAACTGCGCTTTTTCGCTCAATTTTTTAAAAGAAGTCCGCACGCCCATAGTCCGTAATCCTATAGCATCTGCCGCATCGCTTATACCTTGCAAATTAACTCCGCTACGTGTGATATTAGAAATATCACGCAAATGCTGCAGGCTGTGCGTCCGTCCGTAAGCGGCTGCCACCATCCGCAAACAAGAAGGTCCGCAATCCATAGCATCATGCTGATGGAAAAAAGGAAACTTTCCTTTTTTCCACCCGCGAACTGATGTGTTATTTATTAATTTAAACATGAGACTTATTGATAAAACAATTATTAAAAAAGGAATCCATCAAGGTATAGTCTTCCAGGATTTTGTTCTTTACATTTTGGTTTGTCGTAACTCCAGACGATATAGTATCCATTTCCAAATCGTTCAGCTTTTCGCCTTCAAAATCTAAGAATACGGATTTTTCATTCAAATTAATAGTCATATTGATAATGTATTAGATTACCTTGTTCTGCCCATTTCTTCATCAATTCCAACATTGCGATTACGTGCGGAGCGTATTTGTTGCGAGCCGAAATTGTATCTAATATTGAGCAAAAAGTTACGGTAATTATATTTATTTTCGAAAGTTTGGTCAATATTATCAAATTTAATTTTTCCTTTCATCACGTGTGAATTAAAAACGTCGTAACAATACAATGTCACACTCAGGCGATTATTATAAAAGGTTTTCTCTATTTGAGCATCCGTTCTCCAATAACCGTCAAATTGCATAATTCCCTGCCAACCTCCTGTTAACCACATAACTTGTGCGTGGGCTTTCAAAGTAGGCAGAATTGTAAAAGCATGTGACGAACTTGTATAGTTAAAGAAAAAATCATTTTTGAACTGTTTGCCGTTGTATCGGGTATCTTCCATCATCCATCCAACCTGAGACATTATTGTCAAATGATACCATTTTGTCAAAGGAATGGGTACATTCAAACTTAAGTCCGCTCTTTCTCTTTTTCCTATGTTCTTTTTCATAATGCTTGTAGTATGAGTTAAGTCGTCCTGTTCATATACCGATTCAAAAATGTTTGTTAAATGAGTGTAACCGGCACCTACAAAAATACCACCAAAATTGTAATTCAAAGAAAATGAGTTGTAATACAACGGTTTAAGGTCAGGGTTACCACTTTCGTAAGTAAACCTGTCAATGTATGTACGAAACGGATTCAGCAAACTAAATCCGGGACGATGTATTTTTCTTGAATAAGAAACATTCAAAGCTTGACGCTCATTAATTTGATAATGCAAAAAAGCACTTGGAAACCAATCAATGTAGCTGCGCGTAAAAGTTGTATCCTCAGATTCTCCTTTTAATGATGTGTATTCTGCGCGCAATCCCGCCATTGCCATAAACTTTCCAAAACTGTGACTGTAAGTGGCGTAGCCCGCTGACACCTCTTCAGAGTACTTGAAACGATTACTTTGATTGTTATCAATTTCCCATATTTCATTGTTCTTGTTTTTATAAACAATTTCATTATCGGTAACTGTTTTGGCGATTTTAATGCCTGTTTCTAATTTGGATTTTTCCGATAACGGTTTTGTATAATCCGTTTTCAGCGAAAGAATGTCAATATTTCGTACTCCGTTGTATTGAAATTCGCTTGTCGGTTTCATTTCGGTTTTGTCCTTATCATGATAACGGCTATTCATATTCTGCCAATTCCTGCCGCTGACATTTCCATAATCTGCATCAACGGTAAGTTCTTCACCTTCAGATATACCCAAACGGTAATTCAAGTTATATATTTGCGAATAGTATTTATCAATAAGGCGAGAATCTGACAATACCGAAGAATCTACCACTTCAATGCCTATAGGCGCAATGTTTATCGTCGAATTAGTAGTACCATCTAAATTGCTGTTGGTTCCGTTGAAAAGAAACCCCAACGTCTGTTTTGGCGTAATAAAATAATCAATTCCTGCACGTAAGGTTTGATCTGGTCCCGTCCATCGCATTATAGATTGTTGGTCATACATTACCGGCGACGGTACATCTTTGAATGTTTTGTTTTCGTATAATTCCGACTGGCGAGGATACTCCTCAACATTGTAATTTCCAAAAACATTTAATTTTTTTGAACGGTAGTTGATATTAACACCGCTACGCCATAAAAAATCATTGTCAGAAAAACCTACTCCCGCAGATACTCTGCCATTTACACCCAACGAAGCGTCTTTTTTCAGACGGATATTGACAATAGCGGTTTCTGTCGCATCGTAACGGGACGATGGATTATGAATAAGTTCCACTCTGTCAATAAGTTCTCCATCCATGCCGGATAGCATTTGGGCTATCTGTTCGGGAGGGAGTTGCGTGGGTCTGCCGTCAATATGAACTGTTGCCGTACGTCCGTTAATGATTACGTTGCCGTTTTGGTCAACAATCAAACCGGGTAGCCGTTTCAAAACGTCATTTACGCTTGCTCCGGCTGTGATAATGTTGCCTGCAACATTAACTACCATACGGTCAATCCTTTGTTCCACAAGCGGACGGTTGCTTTTCACCACCACTTCGCCAAGTTCATTGGTACTAACCGACAAAAAGATGTCGCCCAAATCGCTCTGCGCAGGAACATTCACGTTACGGTATTCCCTTTCGTAACCGATAAAGGATACCTGTAAGATATAATCGCCCTCTTTCACGTTTGTAAGGACAAAACGACCGTCATCATTAGCCATTGTTCCTGTTATCACGGTTGAGTCAGGCTGCAGCAACGCTGCCGTTGCGTAAGGAACAGGAGAACCGTCACCAGCTCCATCCTTTATTATTCCTGTAAGTTGGTTTTGCGCTTGTAAATTTATCAGGCAAAACCCAATTGTTATTAAAAGATTTACTTTCTTCATTTATTTTTGTATATTTTAAATTAGTTTATATAAAATTTTTTCATTTTTCGGGGAGCATGAGGACATTTAGGGTCTGGATAATTCCATTTCTCTTCACCATAAGCATGTAAAATTTCTTTCCAACAAACGCCTCTTGACTGTGGACTTTTACAATTGTCAAAATCCTTACATTTTCCGCATACACTGTTATGGTAGGCATTTTTTTCTTCCAGATGTTTAAGTCGATTTTTTTTCCAAATACTTTGTAAATCCTCATCTATAATATTTCCAAGAATAAAATTTTTATTGAACATAAGCTCCTCGCAAATTGTAACGTTTCCGTCGGGTAAAATAAAAACTTGTCGCACATTACCGCTGCAAAGTCCTCTTTTGTTATAAGAATAGGTCTTAAATTCCTTGTTTCCTAAATAGTTGTTTTTATTCATTCCATATGAAAGATTGATTTTGAAAGAAAAGTTTTTTTGTACTGTATTAATATATTGTTCTATTTGCTCTATTTCTTTGCTGCTCAATTTGTGGTTTTCATAACCGGACTTATACATCGATCCTCCAACAATACTAATTTGAACATTATTTACACATTTTATTTTAGACAGTTCTTCCAAATATTTATTAATATGAGAAACTTCTTTGTTATATTGGGTAATTACTGCATGTATATTGAGTTCAAGCCCTGTTTTTTCAATATTATTTAAAGTTTTTCTCATTTTTTCAATATACCTATTTCCATTAGTAATATTAAGATTTTTTTCTAAAACATTACCCTCAAAAGAATCTAATGAAATTTGTAGTTTTTTGATTCCCAGACTTTTGATTTCTTGAATTGTTTGATTATTAATGGGTATTTTTGTTGATAAAAAAGGAGTAAAACCATACTTAATCATAGTTTTTAATAGCCATTGCCAATTTTTATACATCAAAACTTCGCCGCCCATTAAATCAAAAATTCTCACTTTGTTTTCTTTGCAATCAGAAATTAATTTTTCCAAACGTTCCTGTGGAATTTGGCAATCGAATTTTTTCCTACAATCAGCGTAGCAATAAATACAATCAACATTGCAGACCGTATTGACCATAAAGGTAACATCCAAAGGAAATCTGTATAATCTTAAACTTTTGAAATCGGTCGTTAGACAATTGAATTGTTTTTGTGAATAAGTATATACAGGAGCATTGTCTTTTAAAGGCACTATCAAATTTTTAGGAAAAGTAAAAATATTACCTTGAAAAACAGTGTTTAACATATTTTTATTCTCTATCAAATTTGATATTAAAGATTCTGCGCGTTCCTCTGTTGTATTTAGCCTTGATGCCACTATGTTAATTATTTCCAGCAAATCTCTTTTTCCGTCAAAAAGAGCTAAAATCTTAGCTTGTTCAGGATGGATAAACGAAAAAAAATCGGTTTCTGCATCAAAATGAGATGGTTTTACATGAAGTAGATGATACCGATAACTTATAAACGCCCTGTTTTGGTCATTTCGAATCATATAATTATGATTAATTGCATACTTTTGAGTATTCATATTGTAAAATTTTATTGTTTTTATTAAAAAAATTGTTGGTTAACTTGTTAAAAGGAGGTTGCTTTGTCAGCAACCTCCTAACAAGTCCTACATTAATTATTTTGGACCTCCTGGAGGAGTTGTACCACCTCCACCTCCATTAACTCCGTTTAGGCAGTTCCACAAACAACCTAGTCCACAAAAGCCTCCTTCGGTGTTTTCGAGTTCTTGCGCTGAAAGCAAGTCCTCATTTAATCCAGCATTAATTGCTTCTCTTGTTTGAAAGACACTTCCGGTCTTTCCGTTTTCTACTTTTTTCATCTTATAAAATTATGTTTGTAAATAAATATTTTTTTAAATCGAGTACAAAAGTACGGCAAGGGAGTCCATTTTTTCAGGAGTGTATCTTTTTAGCGTAAAATTTTTCTTGATTTTTTGTGTAGCAGATTATTTTTATATGCGGCAAAAGTAGAGTAGGTGTGGCTTGATGATTTTTTATGAAATTTTTGTATCCTTCAAATAACACGAAGAGGACAAAAATTAAAAAAATGTTGTTAAACTGTTTGTAATAAACAGTTTAGGTGTTTTTTTAAAAATTTATGGATTCCTCATTTCGTTCCATTCGGAATGACAGACCATTATTATAAGGAAAGGTGAGTAGAATGATTGCGGCTTCGCCGCAACTCTTCTACTACTTTCATTTATAGGTTACTACAGTCATTTCGAACGCTGTGAGGAATCTACCAGCACAACCGCAAAGTACGTCATCATCGTGCTGTTGCGACTTACCCGCTTTCTTTTTGAGGAATTGCGGGTCAAGCCCGCAATGACGAGCGTTGTTTGTGTAATAAGGGTATAAGGGTATAATAATGTAGGCTACTATAATAAGGGATAAAAGCATCAATTTTCTCTTCGGTATCTGTTTGGGACTATGCTTGCTTTTAAAAATTTAAAATACTCTCAAAAATGAAATCGACGTTCTTGATAAAATAATAGAAAATGAAAGTAAGGCAACGGTTGTGAAAAATGTTGAAAAAAAGGGAAAAGGAAAAGGTTTTGCGAAACAGCCACAAAACATTGTAAAAATGGATTAAATTAAGTAATTTTAAACTTGTTGGCTAAATTTTCCAATACATTTTCTATTTTTTTTTGATTTTCTGTTTTCTTTTTGTAACCACCTTTTTGATTTTCTGTTTTCGGAATAATCTCATTCATTAGATTTATCACTGCTTTCATTGCATAAGCTTTTGGATCTACTAATTTCGTTTTTATTCTTATCTCGTTCATTGCTTCTTGTATTTCTATTAGCTTCTGCATTATTCTTGCACTATCGAAATATTCTTCTGAAAACAATAAAGAAAAATGTTTTTCAATATCTTCATTATTAATCTGAAAATGTTGTTTTAGAAGAAATTTTATATTTTCTTTATTTTCATTTTTTCTTTCTTCTACCGCTCTTGTAATCACCTTAAATGTAATGCTGTTTACATTTCTACCCTGATAATTTTCAGAATACTCAAACCAACAATCAGCTTTTTTATACAATTCTTCCTTTGCTTTTTCCAATACTTTTATTCGAAAATTTCTGTAATCAATTTGTCCTTGTTTATTTAAGTAAACATTTCCTACGCAAATATCATTATACAGGTTTTGCAATGATATTGTAAATCCTCCCTTTTTACGCCACGAGCAAATTTTCTTATACAGTAAAGAAGTATATTTACTAGAGGCCTGCTGTGCTATCTGATATACGAAACGTGTGTATTCTACGGGAAAACTTGGAGATTTAGTAGAAACATCTATCAAAATTTGTGCAATTTCTTTATCTAAATATATTTCCAAGTCGTACCGTCTATTTTTTTTTACTGGGATAACTATTTTTTTTAAAAGCGGTTTGGCAGCCAAACCATCTTCTCCCAAATAAGTTTTAGAGGGAAATCTTATCGGTGTTAGCATCATATTTTCTGCAGCAGGAAATATATGTTTATAATTAGAGGCTGTGGTTAAATTTTTCAGTGGGATAACAATTTTAACTTCATATTGGTTGCTAAAGTTATCATTAAAAAGATTTAGTTGTTCTATATCTTTTCCTTTTATTACGTCTTCTATCGGTCTTTGCAGCTCGTACATTATTCCCGTAAAAATACGTTCTTGTAGCAGAGTATATTCGTAACGAGCATCTGTAACATGATTAGGTTGGATAACATATTCATACAGCTGCGGTATCAGAACAGTAACTTCTTCCTTCTTCCCTATATTTATCAATGATGTTTCCATAAATCTACGTTAAAAAATTTTGCAAATATAATTAAAAATTTTTTATCTACAAAATGAGCTATAAAAAAGTTGCATATAAAAAATAAGCTATAAAAAAGTTGCATGTGAGCTATAAAAAAGTTGCATGTGAGCTATAAAAAAGTTGCATGTGAGCTATAAAAAAGTTGCATATAGATTTTTTTCATCGCTGTAACAAACATTAATACAAATGATTACAAAGGTCGAAAAATCCTTACAAATAATCAAATAATTAATATAAATAATTATCAATGTCCAAAAAAACTTAAAATATAAAAGGGAAAAAATAATTTTGATGAAAAATTTTGGGTGTTATAAAAAAGTTGCTTGAAATCTAAACTGTTGATATTCAAGTAAATACGCTTTTTGAGAAGCTATAAAAAAGTTGCAGATGATTTTGCCCGCAAAAGTTATAAAAAAGTTGCTTGAAATCTAAATTGTTGATATTCAAGTAAATACGCTTTTTGAGAAGCTATAAAAAAGTTGCAGATGATTTTGCCCGCAAAAGTTATAAAAAAGTTGCTTGAAATCTAAATTGTTGATATTCAAACAAATACGCTTTTTGAGAAGCTATAAAAAAGTTGCAGATGGTTTTTGCCCGCAAAAGTTATAAAAAAGTTGCTTGAAATCTAAATTGTTGATATTCAAGTAAACACACTTTTTGAGAAGCTATAAAAAAGTTGCAGATGATTTTTGCCAAAAGTAGCCGCAAATTTAATAACTCAAAAAAAAACACTATTTTTGTATTTTTAATCAAATTAAGAGATGACACAAAACATAACTTTACACAAAGCACTTACAGAAACAGAACTCGTTTTGCCTTTCGTTGAGGAAGGAATAAAAGCAGGTTTTCCAAGCCCTGCCCAAGACTACGTAGAACACGGAATAGACCTTAATAAAGTGCTAATTAAACACCCCGAAAGTACTTTCTTAGCTAAAGTGGACGGCAACTCGATGACTAATTCGTGGATATTCGACGGTGATATTGTTGTAATTGACAAATCTTTGGAAATTCGCAACGGCTGCAAAGTGGTCGCTTTTATTGACGGTGAATTTACCCTCAAAAACAAAAGAACAACAATTTATGATTTGGGGAGTTGTAACGCACGTTATACATAAATTATATTGAAATGTTTGGACTGTGCGACTGTAACAATTTTTACGTGAGTGCCGAAAGAGTTTTTCGTCCCGACCTTGCTAAACGTCCTGTTATGGTGCTTAGCAACAATGATGGTTGCGTTATTTCACGCTCTAACGAAGTGAAAAAATTAGGTATAAAAATGGGTGAACCGTTCTTTAAAGTACAAGAATTGGTGAAAAGGCACGATATTACAGTGTTTTCATCAAATTATGAACTTTATGCTGATATGAGCAACAGGGTAATGTCAATTCTTTCAGAATTTTCGCCTGAAACTGAAATATATAGCATTGATGAATGTTTTTTAGATTTTTCTGGTATGCAACTCTTTAATCTCAAAGAGTATGGAACAAAAATTGTCAAAACAGTAGAACAAAATTCGGGCATACCTGTTTGCCTCGGTATTGCTCCGACAAAAACTCTTGCTAAACTCTCTAACCATTTTGCCAAAAAACATCCCGCATATAATCGGGTATGTCTTATGGACTCTGACACAAAAATTGAAAAAGCCTTACAACTTACTGAAATAGGCGATGTTTGGGGAATTGGTAAGCGATATGCCACTAAACTTAAAAAAATCAAAGTACAAACTGCATACGATTTTACACAACTTCCAAAGGAGTGGGTACGAAAAAATATGTCCGTTGTCGGCGAAAGGTTATGGCGGGAATTACAGGGAGAAAGTTGTCTGCCGTTAGAAACAGTTCAGCAGCCAAAAAAACAAATTTGCACTTCACGCTCATTCGGGCAGCCTGTTACTGAGTTATCTTGTTTACTCGCTGCCGTTGCAGACTACGCAAGTCGGTGCGCTTATAAATTACGGCAACAAAAATCTTGTGCCTGCTCGCTGATGGTGTTTATTTCAACAAATTGGTTCAATAATAAATTACCACAATATCATAATTCAAAAATAATAACATTACCCGTTCCATCATCAAGTACCATCGAAATAATTAACTCTGCAAGAACTGCGCTTGAATTGATTTATCGCCCTGGATTTCAATATAAAAAAGCAGGGGTGATAATTACCGAAATTACGGACGCTGATACTATTCAAGGCAATATGTTTCACCAAATCGACAACGTAAAACATAACAATTTGATGAAAACTATTGATAATCTAAACAATTCTTTTGGTAATAATACCGTAAAAGTTGCTGCAGTTTCGGGACAGTATGAAATGCAGAGAAATAAATTATCGCCTCGTTATACAACACGTATTCAGGATGTTATTAAGGTGAAAAATTTTTAATACATATATTTACAAAATTTTTATATCAAAAATAGATTATACCCTAAAATAATACAACACAAATTCAATATTTACACTTTATTTGACTGTATATATTTGATACCCTAAAAATATACGCAAAAAATTTTCACATCAAACCGTTATCTTTTTTAAGACGTTCGATTTCGCTTTTTGATATACTTTTCTGTTCGCCTTTATCAAGATATTGTTATTCATTTGCCGTTTCGTATTTCTTCTAGAAATTCATTTGCTGTCTTTTTTCTTTTTTTTCCGTCCATCATTAGACGAACATCTGCAAAAGCGCGGTCAAGACTACAATACAATTCACTTTTTACAATAGGTTTCTCGGTTGGAATCTCAAATGTTACTATTTGCGGTATAGACTGCAAAAAGGCTATGAGACTTTTGCCTAACGACATTTTTTCATTGATACGTATCTGATAAACTGCCATATTTCTTTTATTTATTTTTTTGCAAAAATACTTCTTTTTTTTGATTTTTTATTATTTTTGTAAAAAAAAAGTTAAATTATGGCAAAAGTTAAATATATCCGTGTTTCCACAGAAGAGCAAAACCCAGAACGGCAAAACAAGAACGCAAAAGATTTTTCTAAAATTTATATTGACAAAATTTCGGGAGCAATACGTTTCTCTGATAGAAAAGAGGCTAAAAAACTTTTGAGAGATATTGATGCGGGATTTATTACGGAAGTCCATGTGTCAAGCATTGACCGTTTGGGGAGGAATATTATTGATATTTTGACAGTGATTGAATATTTCAACGAAAATTCAATTTCTCTGTTTGTGGAAAATATTGGTATGTATTCCATGCTTGGAAAAAAACCAAATCCGGCTTTTAAAATGATTATTTCTGTACTCGGAAACGTTGCTGAAATGGAACGTGAGTACCTCCGAGAAAGGCAAAAACAGGGGATAGAAATTGCTAAAGCAAAAGGCATGTATAAAGGACGACTTTACGGTGCAAAAATGACCGATGAGCAGTTGTTGGCTAAATATAAGATAGTTGTGAAAGAACTTACAGAAAATGGGCAATCATTGAGACGTGCCGCTAAACTTGGGGGGTGTAGTCTGGGGACGGTGCAAAAAATCAAAAAAGCATTAAGAAATCAAATCACCTGTCAATAGGAACGACAACGCTATTTTCATCCAAAATAAAATAATTACCCGTTTGCGCTTCGTGTTCTGAATTGGCTTTTTCAAAGATTATAAAACGTTCTCCATTGTCATCTTTTACGATTTCAACCTTTTGCATAAATTTTTGTACTTTATAAGTTTTACTGACAGCCATGACAGAAGCAGTTCCAACTACAAGCAAAGACAGCAACCCAAAAATCAGAAAATAGAAAAATTTAGTTTTCTCTTTCCAATATGCCCTGACTGTTTCGGGATTATTAAACAAAATGCTCTGTTTTGGATAAAGATGTTGTAACGCCTTTTCCTGTTTTGATAACAATTCGTTATTTTTGTCTAATAGCGTTGTTTGGTTAGAATATAGATTATTATTAGAGTTCTCGATTTTTTCCAAACTCTCTTCGACACTCTTTTTTAAACTGCCTATTATTGCCGAATTTTCATTATTTAACGTGATTAACTTATAAAGCAAGGGAAATATCTCATCGTCTGGATTGATATTTAGTCCGTATTCTCGCTTGATGTCGGCGCAAAAATCCCAATATTTTTGGTTTTCCATTATAGTCCCATTTTTAATTGAAGTTCTTCAATGGTATACCTTCTTGTTTTTCCTTCTCGAATGTCGCTTAAACCACGTTCTATCGTTTCCAACATACTCGGAGAATAATATTTGTCCAAATTTATTGAAAATTCGTCGCTGTTTATTATTGTCATGATATTCTTTTTTTTGCTTCAACACTCAATAAAAATTGAATCCATTGATGATTTCAGTCTTATTTTGGTAAATGTTTTTGCATTTTCCAAAGCGATACCCTCCTCCATCAGCGCATGAACTTCTTTGAGAGTACCGGGAACGTTACCTGGAACAATATTAAATTCTTGAATTTTTGAGTTGGTAAGTTCTGATAGTTGTTGTAACGCTTCTGTTTGTTCTTGCGTAAATTCATAATAATTATTTTTGATAATGAATTTGGTTACGTCCGCGTTAGATAAATATTGAAACAATTCTCGGCAATACTCCGATGACGCAGGGAAAGCGTTTTGTCCCGCGATGACGCAACAGATTTGAACACGTATGCCCATATTTACCAATTCTTTGATGATTTCATCGCCATTCTCTTTAAGAAAAACGACAAATTGTTCAGAGGTAGTTGCACCCAAATCGCATAAAGCGGAAGCAAATTTATCGGAATGAATGAAGTTTTCAAAAAAAGTATCAAAGGAAGACCTGTCGATAGTTTTGGTGCCGGTGTCAATTAAATTGTGCGTCAAGGGAGACATAAATTTAAGTTGGTTTGAGGCAGTATTAGTTTCGTTGTCCATATCGACAACAAGCAAATCTGTTTTTTCTTTGTACTTGTTTGCTAGCAAGTAAGCGAAGGCGGATTTTCCAACTCCTCCTTTGCTTTGTAGAATGAAGGTTATAGTTTTCATATTTATTTAATTTATTTAATTTTATGAATTTTATTATAGTGTTCTTCAAATATATTTTTTTTCTCTTTCGGTTTGATATTCAAATCTAATTTTTCCAATTCGCTATTTATATGGTTATTTGTTTTGGGTAAAATAGTTTTATTTGCCTCTTTTTTTTCCTTAAAATATCTATTATAAGCCCTATAAAATGAATGATATTTTATTGTGCCTTTTGGGATTTTTATTCTGTATTCGATATTTTCAATTATCATTGATAAATTGTAGCCTAAATATTCTAATTCTTGAATTGTTGTAGAAAAATAATTGATTATCACCTTATAAAGTCCCTTTTTATCTGGATTGACGGTTAAATTTTCTATTAAAAATGTTTCAATATTTTTATTTTGTTCGTTCATTATGAGTACTTTAAATGTTTTTAAACAAGTCTTTTACGTTAACCTTTACAGGCAAACACTTTGGTTGCAGGAAGTCATTTATTGTGTACACTGTGCCGTTGTCGTATTCCTCGCCTTGATGACAAAAAACTAAGATTTCTTGGTCTTTGGGATATACAACCCAATATTCTAAAACTTTATGTTTTTCATACAATTGATACTTGTATCGCATTAGTTTTTTTGTGTTTGAAGGAGAAATTACCTCTACAACCAAATCTGGAGCACCAAAGCAGGCTTTTTCCTGCATTTTGGACTCATCACACACTATGAAAACATCTGGCTGAATTACATTTTCCTTATTATCGCCGAGTACAACATCGAACGGTGCGTGGCGTACAAAACATTTGCAATCGTGGAGGAGGGCATAATGATTTAGATAAGTTACAATATTAGAACTCACACCTGAATGGTTTCGGGATGGACCCGCCATTAAGTTGATAAATCCGTTGATTATCTCACACTTCACATCGTTAAACTTTTCAGACAAATAATCTACATAAGTGTACTGTTTTGTCAAATCCAAGTGAGTTGTCATTGTAGCCATGTTTTAAGATTTTTTTCTTTGTTCATTAATATCAAAAATAATACAAAAATTGTTCAAAATTGTTCAGTTTTATTCAATACAGTTAAACTGTATCAATTAACGTTCAATTAACGTATAAAATCATCTAATATTGTTCAAAAACAT
>WRMI01000030.1 GCA_009777175.1 Marinilabiliaceae bacterium | reverse complement strand
TGTTAAAAAAATAATTTCAGATAATTATTATGATAACAGTTTAATTTTCAAACGAAAAGAAGTATCATTACAAGAATTACTTAACCTCGAAACAATAGATTTTGACCAACAAACAAAAATAAAAACAGAAATTGATGAGTTGGTGGGTGAAATGTATAAAATATAAAGACAAGCAACATATCGGAAAATTTTGGAATTATTAGCAAAAAAATAAATAGTTTAATAAACATTTAAAATCATTTACTACTTTTGCAGAAAAATTAAACGATAAGAAATGGAAGCAATATTAATGAGTCAACCTGAGACAGTCTCTTTAACTTACGATAAATCAAATCCGATGGCAAAAAAGGCTTTGGATTTATTTATCACATTAGGGCTTTTTAGTGTGAAAAAAAACAAAAGTCAGATAGAAATAGGGCTTGATGAATATCGTCAAGGCAAATACACGATTGTCAACAAAGGTAAAAGTAAGATTTAAGATGAATGATACAGTTCAACAAATGACAGTTGAACAATTTTTTGATGCATTGGCGTCAAATAATACTTTTATTTATGCTGTCGCATATACTAATTCTTTTAAAAAGAACGTGAAACTTTGTTACAAACAAAATTTGGATTTAAACGAACTATACCGTGTTATTGAAAGCATTGCAAAACTTGAAAAATTACCTCCACAAAATCGCGTACACCGTTTATCAGGATATGGAAAAGAACGAAAAGGGGAAAAGTATATGGAGTGCCACGTAGCACCTGATTGGTTGTTGATTTGGGTACAAAAAGAAGATGAAATGATTTTGGTTTTTACTAATACGGGCTCTCACTCAAAAATGTTTGGAATATAATGACTCTTAAAGACTTAAACAATAAATGGCAAACCAATAGCCTCGCCTACCAACAGCACGAAATTGGTAGCGGCATCCACGACCTTACAGTACAACGTTTTGATAACGTGCAAATTATTGGCAACCATTTAGTGTTACACTTTAATAATAATGAGTATAAATTAGAAATCATAAAAGATAACACCGAATTTGTTAAAAAAATTATTTCGAAAAAATATCTTAATAACAGTTTAATTTTCAACCGAAAAGACGTATCATTACAAGAATTACTTAACCTCGAAACAATAGATTTTGAAGAGCAAACAAAGAGAAAAACAGAAATAGATAAGTTGGTGGGTGAAATGTATAAAATAACATAGTGGTGAAATAATTTAAAATTTATTTTGTCACTAAAAAATAATATATTATTTTTGCAAAATAAATAATGGAGAAAAATATGGAAAGAACAATAATTTCATTTGATTACGCCATCAAAAACGTTTTGCGCGACAAGGCAAATTTTGATATTTTGAGTGGATTTTTAACCGAATTGCTTGAAAAGCCTGTCACGGTGCAAGAAGTTTTAGAAAGCGAAATCAATCCTACCATCCCTGCAACAATAGATAAAAAAACAGGAAAAACAGGGAAAGTAAGAAATGTAAAAAATACCGGTAAAGTCAGTCGGATAGATTTGAAGGCAAAAATAGACGGTGGCGAGTTAGCCGTTTTTGAGATACAATATCTTGACAAGGTGGACTTTATGGGAAAAATCTTGTTTAACGCGTGTAAGGCAGTTGTTGAGCAGATAAAGGTGGGCCAGAAGTATGACATTAAAAAGGTATATTCCATCAATATTTCTTATTATGGCTTGAACGCCGAAGACGAATACGTATTCACGGCAAATTTGAAAGAGTTTAAAGGCATTCATTATGACGAGGTAATACCATTTTCTCAAAATTTAGATCCACGAGGAGCACCAAAAGATATTCATCCTGAATATTTTTTGATACTTCCTTACAATTTTGAGAATGAAGAAGAGCGCAAAATGAAGAATATAAACAGGAAAAGAGATTTTGTCCCCAAAAAGCCATCAAAGAGTAAATTTGACGAGTGGGTTTATGTATTGAAAAACTCGGTTGTAAAAAGCGAGTTTACAGCGGCAGGCATACAGGCTGCAGGCGAAAAATTGGACATGCTTAATATGACACCACAACAAAAAGCAGAATACGAAGCAGAACTGATAGCGCTTGCCGATAGAAAAAGCGAAATGCAAACCGCCGAACTGAAAGGAGAAAAGAGAGGCGAAAAGAAAGGTGAAGCAAAAGGCTTGAAAAAAGGCTTGAAAAAAGGCGAAGCAATCGGTATGCAAAAAGGTGAAGCAATTGGATTAGAAAAAGAAAAAGCGGAAGCGGTTATTAGAGGTTACAAGAAAGGACATTCTATTGAAACAATAGCCGACCTTACCGACCTCACAAAAGAACAAATTCTTAAAATTTTAAAAGAAAACAAGTTGTTGTGAAAAAAACGGTACAGGTACACGGTTCACGGTACACGGTTCACGGTGAACGGTCACAAAGTGATTTCACAAACTACACAAAGTATTAAATATCAACTTGTGCTCTTTGTGCATTCTTTGTGTACTTTGTGGTAGAGAAATTCTTCGGAGTATGTTAAAAAATAAAAAATAATTAAAAAAAATAAAAAAATTTGTAACTTTTTTCAAAACATATCGTAAAAAGTGTTTTTAGAACAATAATAATCATTTTTTATTAATTTAATACATAGAAACCATGAAAATGACTATGGAGTGCACAATGGGGCGAATAGAAAATAAGAAATTTATGATTAAACCCTCGTGCAAAAATCAAAAATTTACTTGCGCACATATCTTTTGGGATTTTATGCTAAATCAGGTGCGACAAGGGTTGATGACATACGAAAGTTTAATGGCATCAGTAAAAGGACTCTCCCCATGCAATGAAGCCTGCGGAACAGGTGGCGGCAGCGGCGGAAAAGCAGTATATGGCTACACAGGCACAAGCCCACCCGAAACCAATAAGCAACTTTGGTACAAAAGTTTTTTAAGCATAGCAGCAACTTTTCTGCTTGGTTTTATGCTTTTGTTTGTTGCGTGCGAAGATACCAAAATAGAAAATGATCGTGTTGCCAAAATGGACATCAAGGGCGAAAAGGTAAAAGAATTCGACACCCAGAGCGGAATAAACAACGTTTTGAACCCAGAGGTTCTGAAACTGCTGTTACTGGCCGACGGTCGGTTCCATTGGACACCAAAAGAATACTCCGCTGCAGAAATGGCCTGGCTGCGCGCCCAGGTGGAAGAACTGATCGCCGCAGGCAACGGGAAAAAGATCGACGGTGACGGGACATTTATCAACCCACGTGCGATCAGCCCTGAAGATAGCACATTCTTCGCGGATCTGAATTTTACGGTGTCGCCGTATAGGGATGGTGATGAATGCGACGAAATAAAAAAAGAATACGCAAGATTAAAAACTGAATTTATAAATATGAAGAAATTATGTTTAGACACTCTGTTGATACGGTGTTTTGAAATTGATCTGGCTGGTTGGCCATACAAAGACGCCTATGACTACTGCCTACCACGTGATGATTCTCTGAGAGCCTGTGATGCGGTGCGCGCGATGATTGGAGCTTTTGGCATCCAACTCCCAATCGAACAACATCAACTTATCGACAGCGCGGCCTGGGCCGGTTTGACTGCTCTTGAAAGACAAGAAATCATGGAAGCATTCTATGCAGAAAACGAAGAATGCATAGAATCGCAATCTGGCATTAACTTCCCCCAGATGAAATCTGTTACTTTCCAAATGCAGAACCGAGAGGGTATTTTAGGTAACAGGCGTGAGATGTTTCGGGTACAACCCTAATTATAAATCATTCATATAAAAACAAATATTTATGGCAATGCCAATTAGAGCGATACCGGTTTTAGAAGGCGCGGCAGCCCGCCGGTTTATCAAAGAAGCAAAAGCAAACGAAAAGAGGCGCGGAACAATGAGATTTTCCGAAGAGGAGATGGCTTCGTGTCGAGCTATTCTCGAAGATGCACGAAAGCATGGAACAATACATTTTGACTAATAAATATGGGATTTCTTTTAGATAATTGTCGTATTTTTTCACATACCGAAAAAATGTTGAATTTTTCGTGCGGCGACAAAGATTTGGATGATTTTTTTCTAAATGATGCAGCGAAATATCAGCAGCAGTTGTTGTGCAAATCATATACTTTTCGGCTGAAGAGTGATGATGCTGTCGTAGTTTGCGTCTTTACTCTTTCTAATTCGAGTATTGATGCCCGCAATCTTCCAAATAACAGGTGCCGGAAGCTGACTGAGAACGTTCCGTACGAGAAAAGTTTAAGCAGTTATCCTGCTACCTCATAAATAAAGAGTTATGTGATTGGTTTTTTTATTGGAGATACCCTGAATTGCGCTTACGGTCGTCCGCAAGGGTACGCCCCTGCCGGGTTATCCACGTGGCACTCGTACCGAGTGCTGCAGTGTGGAGTGTGTGGAGATGGTAAGGTTTGTTTTGCAAGTTTCACAAGCTACACAAAGGTTAGTTTATTAATCACTAACCACTAACCGCTAACCACTATTCTTTGCGTTCTCAACTTTGCGTCTTTGCGTTAAAATAAATCTTAATAATGGGTTGTCGCTACTTCAATGTTTAAAAAATTTAAAAATATTATTGTTACAGCCTAATTATTAGGAAATTACACAATAATGATATTTTTTTTCATATTACATGTTTGGAATTTTGAAAAAAATCATCTATTTTTGTAAAAAATTTTTAAGTAATGACCATGGCAACATTGTCAATAAATTATGATGCGAGAAATAAAAATATCACAACTCTTTTAGATGTGATAATGAGATTAGGTGCTACTCCCGTCAAGTCAACCAATAACAAAGGAATAAAAGAAGCATTAGATGATATAAAAGAAGGGAGAATATATGCAGCCGAAGATGCTAAAAGTTTAATCAAGCAATGTTTACAGTGATGTATCAACTTAAATACACAAACAGATTTAAAAAAGACGTAAAACTTGCGGTTAAGCGTGGTTATGATTTGTCTTTGCTTGAAAATGTGATTTTAAGTATAATTTAGTGAAAATTAGTTGCAAAAACAAAGAATATGAAACCAATTAAAAAAATCCCCTACTGTATACCAAATTTTGAGAGTATACGTACAGAAAATTATCTTTATGTAGATAAAACTCGTTTTATAGAAATGATAGAAAATGAAAGTTCGAAATATCATTTTCTAATACGTCCGCGCAAGTTTGGCAAGTCGCTGTTTCTCTCGGTACTTGAGCATTATTACGATATACGCTTTAATGAACAATTTGAAGCATTATTTGGGGACTTATATATTGGGAAAAATCCTACGAAAAAACGTAATTCATATTTTGTATTAAAGTTTAGTTTTTCGGGGCTTGATACGAGTTCGGTAGAAGAATTTAAAACTTCTTTTAACAGTAAAATTGAAGCATGTGTAAACGATTTTATTAATAATTACGAAAAATTTATCGAGGTAAAAGAATTTAAAAAACTAAAATTACAATTTATTGACAAAAGCACCAAAATAGGAGTAAAATCAATTGAAAAGATTGTTTTTGACATTGTGAAACGGCATCAAGGAAAACTTTACGTTATAATAGACGAGTACGACCACTTCGCCAACGATTTAATTGCACAAGGCACAAACCTAAGTATGCAACAATACAAAGAACTTATTTGGGCAAACGGAGTTGTGCGTGATTTTTATGAAACATTAAAGGACGGTATCCAAAACTTAATAGATAAGATATTTATAACCGGCATTACTCCCATTATGCTCGATGACGTTACGAGTGGGTTTAATATTACTAATAATTTGTCAGTTAAAGAAAAATATAACGAAATACTTGGCTTTACAGAAGAAGAAGTCGAATTTGTTAGACAAGAAGCGGGAATTGATAAAAACTTGATTAAAGTGGATATGGAATTTCTTTACAATGGATATAAGTTTCATAGGGATGCAAAAAACAGACTTTACAATTCGTCTATGATTAACTATTTTTTTATGGAATTATTAGATGAAGGTTTAAAGATAGAACGTCTTATGGATTGGAATTTAAAAACTGATTATGGAAGGATAAAAAATCTTCTTCAGAAACCAGAAAATATAGTAGAATTAGAAAATATAATTAATATTAACCAAAAGAATGAAAAGGTGATTGACAGATTTTCTATAGAAAAACTTCACGAACCGAAAAATTTTCTTTCTCTACTTTATTATATGGGATTAGTAACAATTGAAAAAGAAGACGATATAACACTCTTAAAAATTCCAAATTATACTATAAAAACCATGTATTGGGAATATATGGAAAATATTATTTTGGAACGTAATCCTGAAATGTCTTATAATCCAAGTTTAATACGTGAAGGTTTAACATCATTGGCTTACGATGGTGAATATGAACACTTTTTCGAAAATTTTCAGCAAAAATTTGTTTCTCAACTATCAAACCAAGACCTTAAAAATTTTACAGAAAAGCATATTAAATTATTGTTACTTAGCATTTTATGGCAGTCAAATTATTATATACCCATTTCAGAACAAGAAAATTCGAAAGGATATACTGATATATACTTACAGCGGCGCAGCTTTCTATATCCAAGAATAAAAATAGATTGGATTTGGGAACTAAAATATATCAAAGAATCAGAAGTTAGAAAAAAGTCAATACTCGAAACAAAGAAAAAAGAAGCAAAAGAGCAATTGAAACGTTACAAAACATCTAATCTTTATAAAGATAGAAACGATGTAAGATATATAGCAATAGTTTTTATTGGAAAGAAAAAGGTTTGGATAGAGGAAATTTGATTAATGGAATTTATGAATTTTTCAGACAACGAATTAAAAATTTTGATAGACCGCAGCGACTGCGAACAACTGCTTTTTCAAAAAGCGGACAAAGTGCGCCGACAACATTACGGCACAGATGTATATATTCGCGGTCTAATTGAGTTAAGTAATTATTGCAAAAATAATTGTTATTATTGTGGAATACGGTGCGGCAATAAAGAAATTGACCGTTATCGTCTTAGTAAAGAAGAGATTATGTCGTGTTGTGAGCAGGGATATGGTCTTGGTTTTCGTACATTCGTACTGCAAGGAGGGGAAGATGTTTATTTTTCCGATAAAATTATTTGCGATATAGTTTCGAGTATAAAAAAAATCTATTCAGATTGTGCTATAACACTATCATTAGGCGAAAAAACATATTCAAGTTACAAAGCAATTTTTGATGCGGGTGCTGACCGCTATTTACTCAGGCACGAAACGGCAAATCCTGCCCATTATCGTCAGTTGCATCCGGATAGTTTGAGTATTGAAAATCGCAAAGAGTGTTTATGGAATTTGAAAAAAATTGGCTATCAGGTTGGTTCGGGCTTTATGGTTGGTTCTCCGTTTCAAACTACCGAACTAATTATTGAAGATTTAAGGTTTTTGCAAGAACTGCAGCCCGATATGATTGGAATAGGTCCATTTATTCCACATAAAAACACGCCGTTTGGACAGCACAGTAGCGGAAATTTAAATTTGTCTCTTAGGTTGATTGCTATTTTACGACTTATGTTTCCGCACGCATTGATACCCGCTACAACCGCACTCGGAACTATTACTCAAAACGGTCGTGAATTAGGTCTTACAGTAGGAGCAAATGTAGTTATGCCCAATCTCTCGCCCGTAAAATTCAGAAAGCAATATGAACTATATGACAACAAAATTTGTACAGGTGAAGAAGCCGCTGAATGTCGCAAATGCTTGGAAAAAAGAGTTAAAGCCGCTGGTTATAATATTGTTACACACATTGGACACGTCAAAAAATAATTAATATGCTTAATAATAAAGAGATTACACAATTATCAGAAACAGGAATTTCTGAACAAACTGTTTTAAATCAGATTGAACGTTTTAAAACAGGTTTCAAACAATTAGAAATTTTAAGAGCCGCTACTCCTCGAGATGGAATTAAAATTTTGAATATAAGTGAGATAAAAGAATCATCCGATTTTTTCCAATTATCTGTTGCTGGAGGGTTGTCGGTTATGAAATTTGTGCCTGCATCGGGTGCTGCAACAAGGATGTTTAAAGATTTATATCAATATTTGGAAAATCCTGTTACGGTTGACCAACTCCCTCCAAACAGTCCCGTGAAGCAATTTATAGAACAATTGCCAAAGTTTGCTTTTTTTTCAAAACTTCAAGAAATTATGAAAAACCATAACCTTAATGAAGTCAATAATAGAAAAGAATTAGCAGCACAGATAATTGACAATACATTGAATAACAAATTGTTAAACTACGGGAAACTTCCCAAAGGTGTTCTGCATTTTCATAAATATCCTAATAACGTAATAAAAACTGCAATGGAAGAACATTTTATGGAGGGTTGTCTTTATGCAAAAAGTATTGATAATCGAGTAAAAATTCATTTCACTGTAAGTCCCGAACACAAAGAACTTTTTAAATTAAAATTAGATGAAACTCGAGCAGATATAGAAAAAAAAGAGGGCATTTCGTTGGATGTAAATTTCAGTTTTCAGAAACCATATACCGATACCATTGCTGTAACTCCTGATAATGTGCCTTTTAGAGATAATTCAGGTAATCTTGTTTTCCGACCCGGTGGACATGGTGCATTAATCGAAAATCTGAACGAACTTGACGCAGATATCATTTTTATTAAAAACATTGATAACGTGGTTCCTCAACAATTAATTAATGATACGGTAATTTATAAAAAGAGCCTTGCCGGAACATTAAAATTTTTACAAATGTCTGTTTTTGAATATCTTAACAAATTAGAAAGAAAAAAAATTCACGATAATTTGATTATGGAAATCTGTCATTTTATTAAAGAAGAATTATTTGTGTCTTTGCCTGCCTTTTTTTACAAATTATCATCAAAAGAAAAAGTTGACTATTTACGAAAATATCTAAATCGTCCAATTCGTGTTTGTGGTATGGTGCGCAACGAGGGTGAACCAGGTGGAGGTCCCTTTTGGATAAAAGAAAAATCAGGACAAGAATCTTTACAAATATTAGAAAGTTCGCAGTTAGACCTTAACAATCCGATTCACTTAGAAGAATCAAAAAAATCTACACATTTTAATCCTGTCGATTTGGTGTGTTCTACAAAAGATTACAAAGGAAAAAAATTTCATTTACCCGATTTTCTTGATCCCGAAACGGGTTTTATTTCAGAAAAATCTATTAACGGGCAACCAATCAAAGCCTTAGAACTGCCGGGTCTTTGGAATGGCGCAATGGCAAATTGGATAACTCTTTTTGTAGAAGTCCCAATAACTACCTTTAATCCCGTAAAAACGGTCAATGATTTTTTGAGGAAACAGCATCAATTATGAAAGTTATTCCGAACAAAGTGAGGTATCTACAAGACATATTTATTAACCTACTATAATCAATGTTTCAACAACCTAAAACTTCTTTGTTTGCCCTTTAAATCTTCTGTAACAAACAAATAGATGCCTCGTTTCAAAAAATTGGTTTCAATGGAAATATCATCATTAATTTCATATTCTTTTATAAGTTCTCCCATAAAATTGTAAATTTTAATTCGTTTGACTTCTTTGGCATTGGCAATATTTACTTGATTAAAAAAAGGATTTGGAAACAAAACAATATATCTCAAATCTTCTTCTAAAGATATTCTGGGGAGTATTGTATCTCCCGTTATGGTAAACTCTCCGGTTTTAGAGAAGTGAATATTATGCGTTAATTCATAATTAATTTCCACTTTTTTGATATCTTGAATAGTTTCAGTGGTTAGGATTTTTAAAATTGGGAGTAAAAAAGTTGCTTTTCCTTCACTATTTGTAGATTTTGGTTCTATTTCAGTTTCACTTTCATTTTGCCAAATTTTTATTTTGATATTCGGAATAGGCATATCCCAATTATTTGTAATTAAGAATGTTATCTCATATAAATCTTTAAAATATTCAATATCAGAGGCATAGCCTTCGAGTTTTGTAACACCGCTATTTTTGGGGTCTAACCATTTAGCTAATTGACTATTGGCAGTAGCGCCGTTTTTGTCCCAATGAAAATTAAATTTTCCAAAAACGTCAAAAGAGTTGGAATTATAACAGTCAGAAATTCCTCCCGTAAGAGTTCCAATCAGTAAACCGTTAGAATTATAGAGTGGAGAGCCAGATGAGCCTCCTTCGGTTATTCCGAAACCATTTTCGGTTGTAGCCCAGAATGTTTGCCATGCAGAACCTTCTGCCATTTTATCGTTGTCAATAAATGGTGTAATTGTAATATTTTTAGTTCTATAGGTCGAAATTTTTTTAGCGTCTCCGTCAGGGTGGTGTATGCAAACGCCTGAAAGAGAGGCATCTTCGCTATTGTCCCACCCGTTAAAATATGGTTTCCATTCACTATTTGGCAACGAGTTCAATTGCAATAACTGAAAATCGGAGCCGCCCTTCACGTCGCCTTTTGCTAATTGTGTACAACCTGTAGTAAGAACAAATTTTGGTTCTATTGTGTTATTACAACCCGGCTGTTCGTAATCGAAATAAAATTGCCATAATTTTTTATCTGATTCAGAAGCATTTCCTGCACAATGATACGCTGTTAAAAAGTATAATGTTCCGTCAATAATAGTGTTGTTTACGAGGCTTCCAGTACATAAATATGCTTTTGTTCCCATTCGCATAATCATTTTTGCAACGCTTCGTTTCTGAATTTGCCAATTATCGCCCTCTGGAGAACAGTTAATATTGACATTACACGACTTTGATGTGCCTGCATCTTTGGTATTATATATGAAATTCAACCCTTTATAAATGACCATTATATCACAAATAACAAAAAAACCATCTATTGACTCGTTCTTTTCAGTATATTCTACAATAAGAGTTTCACCGCTCATAACGGGAAATGATATTATATCAGAATTGATTTCGTTTTCATTTATTGTGTAAACTTGTTTAGGATTGATTTCGGGATAAACTGATATTCTTGAGTTTGGACTTAAATTCAACTGATTAATAAAGATAGCCAATGCGGGCGCACCGGGTGAACAAATTTTTATTATCCATGAGGTTTCACCATTGCCCCAATGTTTGATTTCGCCGTCATTTAGCGGATCTATTTCTGTTTTAAGATAAAATCCTGCCAAAAGTGCTTCATGTGGTTCATTTAAGGAATTATTCATATCTTCCTCAGTAATAGGTACATAATAAGGATTTATTTGGGAATAATCGAAACCAAAATTCATTCCTGTTGGCACTTTATTGCTTGATATTAAAGGATTTAGCAAAGAAATCCATAGACAAGTTATTATTATAAAAAATTTTTTCATAAATTGTTGTCATTATAAATTAACCATTTCCATATCGGGATTATATTGATTATTTTACCGTTCACGTTCAAAGTTGAATCTTCATCAAAAGTAATAATTTCCAGAGATTCTAATTTATGTATTTCAGAAAGTTTAATCAGAGCGCTAACTTCTCTGTTTCGGGTAACATCATTTGCAATGCTGTATGCTACCTGTATTGCTTTATTTTCTTTTGGAATGAAAAAATCTACTTCAATATTTTTCTTAAAGAAAAACAGGTCGGTATCATAAATTTTTTTGAGGTTTAAAGCAGTAATATTTTCTAATAAAATAGATTCGGGGTCGAACAAAAAGTTGTATACTAACCCGTTATCATAAAAATATCTTTTTTTAAAAGTCTCTTTTTCACTAAGTTTGTCTGAAAAATTTGAAATTCCGAAAACAAGAAATGCGTCATTGAGATATTGAAGGTAATCGTTCAGTGTATTTAAAGAAATTTTTGAGCCTGTTGATTCCACAATATTTTTCAGTCTTGTGATAGAGGATGGTTGCATCACACTCTCGGCTAATTTTTTAACGAGTACTCTAATTGCATTTTCGTTGCGAATGGAATTTCGCGCTATAATATCACCAAGAAGAATTTTCTGATACAGTGCATTGAGCCAACTTCGCTTATCTTTTATTGTGAATGATTCAGCGAAACCGCCATAATAAAAATAATTTCCGAACTCTTTGATTACTTTAGAACGCAAATTATTGTATTCCCAATTTTTGTCTAAAAATATGCGATTATAGTTTAGATATTCCTTAAAAGAAAAAGGTAACACTTCTTTCACCAAAAAACGACCTCCGAGTGTTGTATATATCTCTTTATTAAGCATTTGTGCATTACATCCTGTAATAAAAACCCTATATTGTGAATCTGCTAACCGTCTTACAAACTTCTCCCACCCCAAAATTATTTGAATTTCGTCTAAAAAAATTATTGGTTTACTATCAAACATTTCATTGTAAGCATCTAAAAGTAAACCTAATTCATCGGCTTTTATACCCGAAATTCGCTCATCCTCAAAATTGATATATAGGATTTCTTTGATTGAGGCACGTTTTGATACAATCAAGCTATTGATATGTTGATACATCATATAAGATTTGCCCGCACGCCGTAGTCCAACAAAAACATAGTTTACTTCAGACTCCAATTTTAATGGGCGCTCTATTAATTTTATTGATAATATATCGCTTTGTTTTTCAGCGATTAACCGTTTGATTATTTCCTTATTCATCTCATTAATTGTTGAAAAAATTTTTGCAAAATTAATAAATTTTTAAATATACCGAACAATAATTCAAAATTATTTATCAATATATTGAATAATAAATCAAAATTATCCAATAATATACTGAACAATAATTCAAAATTATTTATTAATATATTGAATAATAATTTTAATTGTTTATTAATATACTATTGTTATGTTAATTGTAAAATTGCATATTTTCAGATTCCTCATTTCACTTCGTTTCATTCGGAATGACGAATTATACTTTGGGGTAGTTCAGGTTCCGCTGCGGCAGCATCGCAGCGGAAACATGCCACATTAAAGGAATGAAATGGTCATTCCGAGCGTAGCAAGGAATTTTGGTCTGCGTCATTTTACACATAACTTTACACTATATTTATTTTATTTCCAAATCATCTGCATTCGGTCTGGGATGCATATTAAAAATGATCTCAAAATATAGATTCCTCATTTCACTTTGTTCCATTCGGAATGACTGACCATTCTGGTGTGGAAGAGCTTGAAAAGTGTTGCGGCTTTTGCGCAACACATTTCACGTTTATAATGACATGATAGAAGAGTCATTCCGAACGAAGTGAGGAATCTAATATTATGAATAAAAAGGCTAAAAATTTTTACCTCTAAAAAATTTTTTCAATTAATTAAAATAAAATAATTATCTTTGTAAAAATTTTTTTTAAACTAAGTTTCTATATATCAAAATATTATATCAATTATGGATAAATTCATAACAATAAAAGAAGCCGTATCTAAAATAAAAGACGGCATGACAATAATGATTGGCGGGTTTCTTGGAAATGGCTCCCCCGAAAATCTGATTGACGCTTTGGTCGAATCGAATGTGAAAAATCTTACACTCATTTGCAACGACACATCATTTCCTGATAAAGGAGTAGGAAAACTTATTGCAAATAAGCAGATTACAAAGGTTTATACCTCTCATATCGGAACAAATCCTCATTCAAACGAACAACTGAATAGTGGAGAACTCATTGTGGAATTTTGTCCGCAAGGCTCTTTGGCAGAAAGAATTCGTGCGGCAGGCGCTGGACTTGGTGGTGTCCTCACTCCAACAGGACTTGGCACAATGGTCGCAGAAGGAAAACAAATTATTAATATAGACGGCAAAGATTTTCTTTTAGAAAAACCTCTGAAAGCAGACATAGCACTTATTGGTGCTTCTCTTGGAGATAAATCAGGAAATCTTGTTTATAAAGGTACATCGCAAAACATGAATCCACTTATGGCTACTGCCGCTGATACGGTTATTGCCGAAATAAAAGAGATTGTAGAAGTTGGTGAAATTCCTGCCGAAAATATTAAAACACAGTCGATTTTTGTCGATTACATTGTTTGTGAGTGAATGAGTGAATGGGTGAATGAGTGAATGGGTGTAGGGGCAAACCTGCGTGTTTGTCCAAAATGTTGAAAATAAATTTAAATAAAAAGAATTAATTTGTAAAAAATAATGAACATATTAAAATTTAACGCCGTAAAAGATAAAATAATCAATATAAGAGGACAGAATGTTATTTTAGATAGTGATGTTGCCGTTCTCTACGACGTGGAAACAAGGCGTATAAATGAAGCGGTGAGCAATAATCCTCTTAAATTTCCAGAAGGATATATCATCAATTTGCACTCGGAGGAGTGGAAAATCTTGAAGTCGAAATTTTCGACTTCAAGTTGGGGTGGAAAAAATAAACTCCCCAAAGCATTTACACGAAAAGGTTTATATATGCTTGCAACAATCCTAAAAGGGGACTCAGCAGCAGAAACAACCGTTGCTATAATTGAAGTCTTTGATAAAATAATGGAACTGCAAGAAACCGTTGCGGAGTTATCAAATAGTCCCGATAAGTTTCAACAAAAAACATTAATGCAAAAAAGTGGCGAAATATTTTCTGCTATTTTGGGCGATAGTATACAAACAGACGAAAGCGAAACAACCCTAGAACTCAATTTTGCGGTAATGAAATTTAAACACACTATAAAAAGAAAAAGAAAATAAAATTGAATATAAAAAAATAAAAATCGCAAATTATGGACTTTAAAGACTTAATTTATCAGATTGCGGAGAGCATTGAAAAACATAAAGACAAAATGCCAACCGAAGCCGCAACAAAAATGGCACTCGTCATACCTTTTATTAAGGCACTCGGATACGATGTGTACAACCCATCAGAAGTTTTGCCTGAAATGACCTGCGATATTGGTATGAAAAAAGGCGAAAAAGTAGATTATGCAATTTTACTAAATGGTGTTCCTATTATTCTTATTGAATGCAAACATTGGGCTATAAACCTCACTTTGCACGATAACCAACTTATAAGGTATTTTAACGTTAGCAAAGCAAAATTCGGAGTGCTTACAAACGGAATTATTTATCGATTCTACACCGACCTTGAAGAGCCAAATATAATGGACAAAAAACCTTTTTTGGAAATAAACCTACTCGATATTAAAGACTATCAAATTGAAGAGTTAAAAAAATTCCATAAATCATATTTTGATATTGATACAATATTAAATTCTGCAAGCGAACTGAAATATACAAGCGAACTAAAAAAATTAATTGAAAAAGAATTCAACAATCCACAACCCGAATTTGTAAAATATTTTGCAAAACAAATTTATAAAAATTCGATTTGGTCGCATATTTTAGATATGTTTACGGAACTTACAAAAAAATCGTTACAAGATTATATTAATGATAGGATTACGGAACGAATAAAATCAGCACTTGAAAACAAAAAACCAAAAGAAGAGCAACCAATTGTAAAAAACTTGCCCGAAGGTGTAGTTGATATATCCGAATGCGGCACAATAATTACTACGCAGGAGCATATTGACGGTTTTAATATTGTGCGCAGAATCCTTGAAAAAGAGGTAGATGCATCTCGAATTATTTATACTAATTACAAAACAGTTTTTGTTGTAAGTATAGATAAAAGTTGGAAATGGATTTGCCGATTTTATTTCAAAAAATATAAATACATTGCCTTCCCCATCGATGGAAAGGAAAAAAGATTTGAAATCAAAACACTTGATGATATTTCAAATTTTTCAGACAAACTTTTTGCAGCAATGAATAGAAAACAAATACAATAAAAATTAATTACAAACCATATAAATTTTTAATATGAAAAAAATAGTTTTAATGGCATTATTATCGCTATCATTTAATACCTTTTGTCAAAATAATCCCGAAGAGGTACGGACCAAACATAATTATTCTTTTGGAATAAAGCATTTAATGGGAAAAAGTTTGAATGATTTTGGTGCTGATTTATTTTCGGTAAACGCTATATATCTATACAAGTTTACTCAAAAATTTGGTGCTGGTGCAGGAATTGGAATAGGGTATGCGGATGCCTTTCGGTGTTATTCATTTACAAGCCATTTGGTAGCAGAAGATAAAAAGAGAGATACAGACATAATGTATTCTATCTTTGCAAGAGGTAAATATAGATTTAATACAAAACCAACATCTCTTTATTTACTTACAGATGCAGGCATTAACTCATCTTCCTTTCAAAATTGGAGTGGTGATGACTTTTACAATTCTCTTGGTTTGTTTTTATCTCTTCAATTAGGTCTCAATGTTGAATTTAACAACAAAAATAGTCTTAATTTTTCTGTCGGTATCCAAAGACAGAACATTCAATATAATGATGTAAAATTTAGATATAGCAGTGTCTTCAATAGTCTAATATTTGATAGTTCTTCAATAGAAAAAGATTATTTTGATGGGCTTTGTTTTGGTATTGAGTATTCTTTCTAAATACAAAAATTTTTAAAAAACAAAGATAGATAATATTTGAAAAACAAACAGAAAATAAATTTTAAAAATGGACGACTTATCAAACATTCAGAAAAAAATATACGAAATACGGGGCTATCGGGTGATGCTCGATTTTGACCTTGCAGAAACATACGGAATAGAAACCAAGTATCTCAAACGTGCCGTCAGGAGTAATATAAAAAGATTTGAGGGCGATGACTTTATGTTTGAACTGACCAAGGAAGAATTTGAGGTGCAAAATCTGCACCTCAAACAAAGAGGCGGTATTCGCTACATGCCTTTTGCATTTACAGAGTTAGGAGTTGCAATGTTGAGCAGCGTTTTAAATTCCGAAAAAGCCATTGATGCCAATCGTAATATAATGCGTGCCTTTGTTATTTTGCGTCAATATGCGCTCGGATACGCAGAACTCAACCAAAAACTTGAGGATTTTATGATTTCCACAAATATGCAGTTCAGCGAGGTTTATCAGGCTTTAACAGAACTTGCCGAACAAAAGAAAGAATTAGACAAGCCCCGCAAACGAATTGGCTACGTACAGGAATAATAGAAAGTAAATAATTTAAGTATATAAACCATATAAATTTTTAGAACTATGACACCAAAAATGAAAGATAAAATATTAAAAATCCTATTTGAAAATGGACGACCTATCAAACATTCATAATAAAATATACGAAATACGGGGCTATCGGGTAATGCTCGATTTTGACCTTGCAGGCATTTACAAAGTAGAAACACGTGCGTTAAACCAAGCCGTCAAACGTAATATCATGAGATTTCCACACGACTTTATGTTTCAACTTACAAAAGAGGAATTTTCTTACTTGATATCACAAATTGTGATATCAAGTTGGGGCGGCACAAGAAAGTTGCCTTTTGCTTTCACAGAGCAGGGAGTTGCTATGTTATCTGGTTTATTGAATAGTGAAGTAGCAATAAAGGCTAACATAAACATAATGCGGGCTTTTGTAGTTTTGCGTCAATATGCACTCGGATACGCAGAACTTAATCAAAAACTTGAAGAGTTTATGATTTCTACCAATATGCAGTTCAGCGAGGTTTATCAGGCTTTAACAGAACTTGCCGAACAAAAGAAAGAATTAGACAAGCCGCGCAAACGAATTGGCTACGTATAGTAATAAAAAAAATATTTTACAATAGAAAATAATAACAATATTTTGCGGTACTAATAACAATCCGCACGAACCAAAAGTTATATTAAAGAAAGTTTTAAGTAATACGAAAAATTTGGAGTGAATGAGTAAAAATGAGTAAATAAATGAAAAATTTGGCTTTTTTATGAAACTATCAATAATTCAGAATAAAATATACGAAATACGGGGCTATCGGGTAATGCTCGATTTTGACCTTGCAGGCATCTACAAAGTAGAAACACGTGCGTTAAACCAAGCCGTCAAACGTAATATCATGAGATTTCCACACGACTTTATGTTTCAACTTACAACAGAAGAGTGGAAAAATATGTCATCACAAATTGTGATGACATCCCGTGCCAAACGACCTCTTTCTTATTTGCCTTTTGCATTTACGGAACATGGAGTAACAATGCTATCAAGTGTATTAAAAAGCGAAAAAGCAATAGATACCAACATAAAAATCGTTCGTGCATTTATATTACTCCGTCAATATGCGCTCGGATACGCAGAACTCAACCAAAAACTTGAAGATTTTATGATTTCTACAAATATGCAGTTCAGCGAGGTTTATCAGGCTTTAACAGAACTTGCCGAACAAAAGAAAGAATTAGACAAGCCCCGCAAACGAATTGGCTACATACAGGAATAAAAAATTGACTTTAAATATAAACACTATCGTAATGAAACAAAAAGTAATAACAATATTTTTGAATTTTTAAATAAAAACAATATTATGTCAGAGAAATTAAACTTACGTGCATCCGAACAAATGTATAACGATGCATTAAACATTATTCCCGGTGCTGTTTTGGGAATTAGGAGACCATATAATTTTGTGCCGGGCGAATACCCGATATTTTTTGAAAGCGCAAAAGGTGGTAAAGTTACCGATGTAGATGGCAACGAATATCTTGACTATTTGTGCGCCTACGGACCTATAATCATCGGACATCGAGAAGAAGAAATCGACAATGCTGTTATTGAACAGATGAGAAACAAAGGTTTCTGTTTTTCGTTAACTCAGCCCGTTCAAAACCAATTGGCAAATAAGATGATAGAACTTATTCCATCGGCAGAAATGGCTGTTTTTGTAAAAACAGGGTCAGATGCCACATCTACCGCAATTAGAGTAGCGCGTGGCGCAACCGAACGAACTAAAGTAGTCCGCTGTGGTTATCACGGATGGCACGATTGGTGCGTGGAAGTAAAAGGTGGCATCCCGCCAAAACTTTACGAAGACGTTTACGAATTTCATTATAATAACTTAGACGAGTTAGAAGATATAATGAAAAAGCACGGAGACGACATGGCTGCAATTATTGTTACTCCCGTTGGGCATCCACTCGCCGAAAAAGTGCAAATGCCTAAACCAGGATTTTTAGAAGGAGTGAGGGCACTTGCCGACAAGTACGGAACGGCATTGATTTTTGACGAAATTAGAAGCGGTTTTCGTGTTAGTATGGGTGGCGCACAAAAATTGTTTGGTGTTACGCCCGATATTTCAGTTTTTGGTAAAGCAATGGGTAATGGGTATCCTATTGGTGCTGTGGTTGGTAAAAAAGAGTTTATGAAAGTTATTGCCGACAAAGTATTTTTATCATCAACGTTTTTTCCAAATAGTTTGGAACAAGTAGCCTGCCTCAAAACCATTGAAATACTCGAAAGAGACAAAGTTCTTGAAGTAGTTGCTCAAAAAGGTTTTATGTTTGCAAAACTTGTTGAAGATATTGTAAAGAATTCTGGTTATGATACCGAATCTACGGGCGCACCGTGGATGCCATTTATTACTTTCAATAAAGATAAAGATGGCTTATACAAAAAGTTGCGTCCCGCATTTTATACTGAATTAATTCGCCGCAAGGTATTTTTACAGCCATTTCATCATGGATATATTGCATATCGTCATAGTGATGACGATTTAAAACATACGGCAAATATGATTGCGGAATCTTTTGGAGAACTTAAAAAATATATTTAAAAAATGGAAAAATTAATAATAACAGCAGCGATATGTGGTGCGGAAGTAATGAAAGAGCATAATCCCGCCGTTCCTTATACGGTTGAGGAGATAGTAAGAGAGGCTAAATCGGCGTATGATGCGGGTGCTGCAATAGTACATTTGCATGTCCGTAAAGATGACGGCACTCCAACGCAAGACAAAGCGCGTTTCAAAGAGTGTATCGATGCAATAAAGAAAGTTATTCCCGATGTGATTTTAATTCCCTCAACGGGTGGTGCAGTAGGCATGACAGCCGATGAACGTTTACAACCAACGGAATTATTTCCCGAAATGGCTACCTTAGATTGCGGAACATGCAATTTTGGAGACGACGTTTTCGTTAATACTATGCCAATGTTGCGCGATTTCGGCAAAAGAATGCTCGAAAATAATATTAAACCCGAATTTGAGTGTTTCGAAATGGGTCATTTAGATACGGCTTTGAATTTAGTAAAAAAAGGGCAAGCACCCGGTCATCCGATGCAAATAAATTTTGTTTTGGGAGTACCCGGATGTACATCTGCGACTATACCAAATTTATGTTGGTTGGTAAGTTCCATTCCGTGCGATGCTACTTGGACGGTTACGGGAGTTGGAAGGTCAGAATTTCCGTTAGCAGCCGCAGCAATTGCAATGGGAGGAAACGTTAGAGTTGGATTTGAAGATAATGTATATCTCGAAAAAGGAGTCCTCGCAAAATCAAACGGCGAATTAGTTGAAAAAGTTGTTAGGATAGCAAAAGAACTCGGACGCGAAATCGCTACATCTGAAGAGGCGAGGATAATTTTGGGAATCAAAAAATAATATCTTAACCACAAAGGGACACAAAGGAAGTTCACAAAGGCACACAAAGTTTATGAATAGAGAGGAAGTTTTTAAAAAAGTATTGGATGCTGCATTTAGAGTGCATTCGGAATTAGGCGCAGGACTATTAGAAAGCGCTTATGAAGAATGTTTGTTTTATGAGTTGCAGCAAGTTGGATTAAAAGTAGAAAAACAAAAGGCTTTGCCTGTAGTTTACAAAGAAGTAAAATTAGATGTAGGATATCGAATTGATTTATTTGTCGAAAATTGCATAGTTGTTGAAATAAAATCTGTCGAAAGTCTCACTGATATTCATTTTTCACAAATTCTTACCTATTTAAAACTTTCAGATTGTACACTTGGACTTCTTGTTAATTTTAATGTCAGACATTTAAAAGATGGAATAAAAAGAGTAATATTATGATACCCTTTGTGCGACTTTGTGAAAATACTTCGTGCGACTTTGTGGTAAAAAATTTTTAAATTATTTAAATAATAATAGAATGCAAAAAAAAGGAAACAAATACGGTACGCACCGTGTAATCGAGCCGAAAGGCGTTCTGCCGCAACCGGCGGACAAGTTAGACAACAACATGGATGAACTTTATGACAATGAAATCCTGATTGATGTCCAAACATTAAATGTGGATTCTGCATCCTTCACGGATATAAAGGCACGTGCCGGCGGAGACCACGAAAAGATTAAAGAAATAATGTTCGAAATTGTTGCCAAACAAGGAAAACATCGTAACCCTTGGACTGGCTCAGGCGGAATGTTATTAGGAACAGTAGAAAAAATCGGTGATGCCCTCAAAGGAAAAATCGATTTAAAAGAAGGCGACAAAATTGCAACATTAGTATCATTGTCGCTAACGCCGCTACGAATCGACAAAATCAAAGAAATCCGTCCCGAAGTTGACCAAGTTGATATAGACGGAAAAGCAATTCTCTTTGAAAGCGGTATCTATGCTAAGATTCCTACCGATATGCCCGAAAAACTTGCGCTTTCGGCACTTGACGTGGCAGGAGCACCCGCACAAACTGCAAAACTATGTAAACCGGGTGATATTGTACTAATAATTGGCGCTGGTGGAAAATCGGGTATGCTTTGCTGTTATGAAGCGAAAAAACGTGTTGGCATCACAGGAAAAGTTATCGGTATGACGCACAGCCAAAAATCAACCGACAGACTGATAAATCTTGGTTTTTGCGACCACGTCTTTGCAGGAAACGCTACAGATCCTATTGCAGCAATGGAAAAACTTGGCGAATTTACCAACGGCGAAATGGCTGACGTTACAATCAACAACGTAAACATCACCGATACTGAAATGACAAGCATCCTTTGCACAAAAGATACGGGAGTTGTTTATTTCTTTTCAATGGCAACGAGTTTCACAAAAGCGGCACTCGGCGCAGAAGGTGTTGGCAGTGACGTTACAATGATTGTTGGAAACGGCTACACACGTGGTCACGCAGATATTACCTTAGAACTGTTGCGCGAAAGCGAAAAGTTAAGGAATATTTTTACAGAACTTTACGCGTAGTCGAGAAATTTTTGCTCACAATTTTTGTGAGGCATAAAGAGTTTATTTTCATATATTTTTAATGAAATAATTAGTGAGAAAAACATTTATTTCAAGTAGAATTGCGAAAATAACCGTTGATATATTGCTTGTTGTAGGTATATTCCTATCAATGTTATCTTCGAATTATTCAGCAGATTCTTGGTGGTCATTGCATTGTATTGCAAGTATGGTTTGGTATGTTTTGATGCTTATCCATATTTGGCAACATTGGGGAATGAGCAAAGCGTTGCTTAAAATGAAGTGGAAAATATTGAAACGAAATAAAATAACATTTTTGATGTTTGTACTGTTCTTTTTAATAACTGTCAGTATTATACTTTTTATTAACGGAGTTAGCAATAAATCAATAAATATTCATAATAAAATATCACATTTATTTTGGATAGTGATTATTATTCATACGATAATGATGTCAAAACGATTTTTTTCTCTTTTTAAAGGGTAAAAAAAGTTTGGGTATTATTTTTACGGAAAAAGTTCAAAGTTTGGGTATTATTTTTACGGAAATAGTCCAAAGTTTGGGTATTATTTTTACGGAAAAGAGTTCTCTACCACAAAGAACACAAAGAATGCACAAAGGTTAGTTTTTAACCACTAACCGCTAATCACTAACCACTATTTGTAGCCTTTGTGGTAAAAAATAAGTTTATTAAAGTTTGGGTATTATTTTTACGGAAATAGTCTAAAGTTCGGGTATTATTTTTACGGAAAATGTTCAAAATTTTGGTGTTATTACGGAAAAGCATTATCTTTGCCGCGTTTTTTATTATAAATAATGTTTTATGGACTATTTTAACAGAAAGATAGATAATGCTTTACGGCAATGGAGTCTTGAAAAGCGTCACAAGCCATTAATGCTTCGGGGCGCTCGTCAGGTGGGCAAAACGTCTGCCGTACATAACTTGGCTAAACAATTTAAACATTTTGTAGAAATTAATTTTGAAAATAGAGACCATTCTGCTGCAATAAATGTTTTTTCTAGTCATTCCGACCCACGCACAATTTGTGGCGAACTTGCTGTATTATTTGGTCAGCCAATTGTACCAACAGAAACCCTCTTGTTTCTTGACGAAATTCAAAGTTGTCCTGAGGCAATATCTTCTTTAAGATATTTCTACGAACAAATGCCTTCACTACACGTTATAGCAACAGGTTCGTTGTTAGAATTTGCCCTCGAAGAAATTCCTTCGTTTGGGGTAGGTAGGATTGATTCAATGTTTATGTATCCGTTTTCTTTTTACGAATTTTTATCTGCGATGGGATTTGAATCGCAAGTGGAACTTATTGAAAATACAACTCCCGAAAATCCTTTTTCTGATACTATTCACGAAAAAATTGTTGAGCAATTGAAAAATTTTTTGATTATCGGAGGGATGCCCGAAGTGGTTGCAAAATTTGTTGAAACACATGATTTTTTAAGTTGTCAGAAAATTTTGAATAGTTTACTTGTCTCTTTTCGCAATGATTTTGCAAAATACAAAAAACGTATTCCCGCAACAAGAATAAACGAGGTTTTCACTTCAATATCGCAGCAGGCAGAAGGAAAATTTATTTACGAACATGTTTCAAAACACCTTAATAACGAGCAAGTTAAAAAATCTTTGGAACTGTTGCTGATGGCAGGTTTGTGTTATCAAGTTACTCACTCTTCTGCCGATGGAGTGCCTTTAGGTGCAAGGATAAATCCCAAATATCGCCGCATAATTCCTTTTGACACAGGAATTTATCAAAGAATTTTGAATTTAGATATTTCAAATATTCTACTTTCAAATGATTTTGACACAATAAATAAAGGAGCGGTTGCAGAAATATTCGTTGGAAACGAATTGAAAAAAAATGCCTCATGCTACTCTGACGATGAACTCTACTGTTGGATACGAGAAAAGAACAATACTTCCGCTCAAATAGATTTTGTTGTTCAACAAGGTAGTATTGTTGTGCCCGTTGAAGTAAAATCAGGCACACAGGGTAAGATGCAAAGTATGTGGTTTTTTATGAAAGAAAAAAACTCAAGTTACGGAATACGTACTTCACTCGAAAATTTTTGTACATATCAAAATATAAAAGTTTATCCGTTGTATGCGATTGGTAATATTTTGAAATAATAATAAATAAATAAAATTAAAAATATGAATGCTCGAAGAATTAAAAAAGCGATTCGAAGGATATCGTTGTTGCCGAAAAACAAATATTTGTATAAGTATTTGATAAACAAAGTAAAACATTTTTGGTATAAATTTAGAAAATCAACAAAAGTTGCTTATCCTCAAACAATTATGTTGGAACTTACAAATCGATGTAATATTGCTTGCGTTACTTGTCCCCGCGAATATGAATACGGTAAGGCAATGGCACAAGGCACAATTTCTGTTAATCAGGCAAAGAAAGTTATTGATGAACTTTGGTGTCGGTTAGATTCAATTGGTTTGACAGGAATGGGTGAAACTTTTTTGTTTAAAGAAATTGAAGAAGTTGTAAATTACATTAAATCAAAAAATCGAGGAATAATTATTTCAGTTTCCACAAATGCAGTTCTACCCGATTTTATTGAAAGAGTAAAACCACTGATTGGAAAAAATTTAACATTGCTTCGGTTACAAAGCATGACCCGTCTTATTATGATTTTTACGATTCGACTGAGTTTAAATTGGCGTTTCAAAAATTAGAAGAAAAAATTAAACTCACTAAAAATGTAACTGTTTCTACTCGTTGTTTTTTTGACAAAGGGAGTTTTCAGAATTGCAAGTTTCCTTTTACTCATTTTTATGTTTGCTGGAATGGATTTGTACCGCCTTGTTGCGCAAAACCGTTCCCAAAAGAGAAAAATTTTGGAAATGTTTTTGAAAGTTCTGTCATGCAAATTTTAAACGGAGAAAGTTTTCAACAATGGCGTAAATTGTGGTATAAGAACATAACCCCCGATTTTTGTAATAATTGTCACATGGTCATGTCCTAAAATAGGTATACAAAAACAATAAAATGAGTAAATCAATAGTAAGATTAAAGAATATTTATCCTAAATCAGCAACCGTAAAAAAATTCAGTGAATTTGAAAAGCGAACAATAATTGAGGTTTACTTGCAAAGCGGAGAGAGTTAGAGATCAATTTGGAAAAAGTATACAGGTCAGGAGACTGAGCATGAACACCCGCTGAATTGGATGCGAAAATTAGGATATAATCCCACATCACAGAAAGAAAAAGTTATCTTTGCAAAAAAAATAATTTAATAGTGAGAAAACAGAAAAATCAAGAGGATATCCAAAGCAATTTTGAATATCTACAATTACAGCGCAGGATTTCAAATTTAGAGCGTCAATTGCAAGAAAGCGAGATGAGATGCGCCGCTTATCAGACTATGATAGAAGTAGCTGAGCGCAAGTTTGAAATCAATATAAAAAAAAGTACAATATGAAGCCATCAAAGAGATGAAAGAAATTTATAACAACGTAAGTATTAGTTTTTTATGCGGTCTGTTTGATATAAGAAGAGAGGCATATTATCAACATGAACTTTATAGTTCCGAGTTTAATTTCAAAGTAGTTTGGTATTGATGTTTGCAATACGTTCAGATTCAGACTGTTTTTCGATTGAATTGAAAATAGTTCTGTAAGTTGTTGTTCGTTTTCAAGTATTGTAAGTTCAGAACTCCTGACTTGGCACAAACACCATTGTCGCAATTTTCCCTTATTTTTTAAAATCCCCATTAGTAGAAATAGGATTTTGGAAAAAATTTTATGAAAAAAACCTATATTTTTAGGCACAAATCAGACGAATTAACACTAATTGTATAAAATACAAGTAAGTTTCATCCATTAGTGGTAAAACAATGAATGTAAAACACATTTTTAAACAAAACCTCTTGTTTCGGCTGCTATTGTAATCATTTCGACAATTTCATCTTCTGACATGGTTGATGTATTAAAAAAGGTGTCGAAATAATCAATGTCGGGTCGATTTTTTTCAAAATAATTTCTAAACTGTTTCCTTCTTTTATCGACTTCAATAGCCTCTTTTTTAGCGTCAGAAAGGTTTTTATTATTAAATTTAGAAATCTGTATAGCGCGCCATTCAACAGGAGCGACTAATTTAGCGTGAAATGCGTTTTGAAAATTTTTGGTGTGCGCTTCTGCGGCGCGTCCAATGATTATCACATTTCCTTCGGAGGCAACATTGTAAATAAAACGCGCAATTGTGTTCCTCACTTTGACATCACCCGGATAAAAAGAATCAGAAAAGAATAACGCAATGTTTTCAAAGAACCCACGTGTCCTATATTCTGTAAGATTCTGAGTGAGTTCGGGCGACAATTTTAATTCTTTGGCAGATTCTTCAACAATTTCTTTGCTGATGACCCTCCAAACTCCTTCTTTGCCTGAAAGTTCGTTTTTGTGTGTTAGCGTCTCAGCCAATGTTTGAGCAATATGGCTTGCAAAACAACCATGATCCCTTGAAATTGTTATCACCGGTCCCTTTGGGCGCGAATCGGTAGCCAAATCCAAAGGCTTACCCGTCCGCTCATTCATATATTTTAGAAATAAATTATCCATACTATCGATTGTTTTTATTTTTAATTTTCTATTACAAATTTGTTTTTACGAAATGGAAAAAATAAAGTTTCAAATTTTTCAAATTTTTTTGAAAATAATTAAAAATTTTTTATTGTCATTTTATTAATAGACTGATATATTGCTAATTGTTGAAAATAATCTTTTTATTTCCACGTAAAAATTCTTCAATTTTCAAATATTTTTTTCCTTCTTGTTGAATTTCGAGAATTTCGATGTCTCCTGTTTGTGTTCCAACTTTTAAAAAAGTTTTATTGTCGGAATATGTTTCAGCGGGTCGAAGTTGAAACGAGTTGCTTGAACGTGCTTTAAAAATTTTACAAATAACGGCAGTGCCATTCATATCATAAAAATCACAAAATGCCGTTGGAAATGGACTTACCCCTTTGATGAAATTTAATACCTTTTCGGCAGGTATATTCCAATCTATTTTACAAAAAGTTTTTGATATTTTGGGTGCTTTTTTCAGTTGGTCAGCGGGAAGAGTAGTTTGCGGAACTGCTTTTGCTGTTCCTTTTTGGATTGCATTTATTGTTTTAAGAACTAATTCTGCACCGATAACCATTAATTTATTGTGCAAACTCCCTGCAGTTTCCTCTTTTTCTAACTCAATTTTTTCCATAAAGAGAATATTTCCCGTATCTATTTCATTATTAATGAAAAATGTAGTAACTCCGCTTTCTTTTTCGCCGTTAATAATTGCATGGTTGATGGGTGCGGCACCTCTATATTGCGGCAAAAGAGAGGCATGTAAATTAATTGTTCCTTTTGGGGGTAAATTCCAAACAATTTCGGGTAACTTTCGAAAAGCAACAACAACTTGCAAATCAGGTTTTAGATCTTCCAATTCTGCAATAAATATGGAGTCAGAAAGGGTTTCGGGTTGCAATAATTTCAGTTCATGTTCCAGAGCTAACTTTTTTACAGGTGAAGGCGTAAGTTTAAGCCCTCTATATGCGGGTTTGTCAGTTGTTGTAACAACCCCGACAATATTTATTCCTGCTTCAACAAGTTTTTGCAAGACATGTGCCGCAAATAAAGGTGTCCCCATAAAAACAACCTTAAAGGGTCTATCTTTTTCATTTATAGAAGGTATATTCATTTTATCATTTTATTTATTTTTTCTAACCAGCATTATTCATAATATTTATTTTAACTCAATGTCGCAAAGTTGAGAACGCAAAAATTAGTAGTTAGTGGTTAATAACTCATTCACACATTTACTCATTCACACATTCACTCATTCACTGAAAACTGAAAACTTCCAAAACGTTAGTATTTAAAAAAATTAAGTGTATGTCCCATTTTCTCTTTTTTAGTGTTCATATAAAATTTATTGTATTTATTCGGTTCGATTTCGATGGGTATATTTTCGATAATTTTGAGTCCATATCCTTCTAATCCACTTCTTTTGACGGGGTTATTAGTCATAAGTTTCATTTTTGAAACTCCGAGTTCTCTCAAAATTTGTGCGCCAACTCCATATTCTCTTTCGTCAGGTTGGAAACCGAGTTCGATATTAGCGTCAACGGTATCAAACCCTTGTTCTTGAAGTTTATATGCCATTATTTTGTTCATCAGTCCAATTCCTCTACCTTCTTGGTTCATATAAACAATAACCCCTTTTCCTTCTTTTTCAATAGTTTCCATTGCTATTCGGAGTTGTTCTCCGCATTCACAGCGCAGGGAGCCAAAAATATCGCCAGTCATACATGAGGAGTGCATTCTAACGAGGATAGTTTCGTCAATTTCCCATTTTCCTTTGATAAGCGCAATATGTTCTAAACCATTTGATTTCTGTTTAAAAGGGATAAAATTGAAGTCGCCGTATTTCGTTGGTAAATTAACCTCAACTCCTTTCACTATCAGGCTTTCACGTTCTAAACGATATGCAATTAAATCTTTAATAGTTATAATTTTGAAATTGTTTTTTTTAGCGATTTTCAACAGTTGGGGCAGTCTTGCCATTGAGCCGTCTTTGTCCATAATTTCGACGAGAACACCTGCGGGGAATAGACCTGCCATTTGCGCTAAATCAATGGCTGCTTCGGTATGTCCGGCACGCCTTAAAACGCCTCTTTCTCTTGATTTAAGTGGAAAAATGTGTCCGGGTCTACCTAAATCTTCGGGTTTTGTTTCGGGATTACATAGTGCAAGAATAGTTTTTGCTCGGTCGAAAGCAGAAATCCCCGTCGTGCAGCCTTGTCCTAACAAATCTACTGAAATAGTGAAGGGAGTAGCGTGTAACGATGTGTTATTTCCGACCATCAAATCTAAATCAAGTTCTTTGCAGCGCTGTTCAGTTAAGGGTGTGCAAAGCAGTCCGCGTCCAAATTTGGTCATAAAATTAATCTTTTCGGGGGTTATCAGTTGTGCTGATGTAATAAAATCACCCTCATTTTCGCGGTCTTCGTCATCGACAACAATCAAAAGTTCGCCGTTCCTAAAAGCCTCAATAGCCTCAATAATAGTATTTAAGACAATTTTTTTCATGGACAGTAAATTTCTAAAAGTTTTGCAGATTTTTCTTTGGGTACAATCATAACTTGTTGTATAATAGCAGGAATTAGTAAGGTATCACCAGTTCTTAAATTTTCATTTTTTCCGTCCCTAAATTCAACAGATGTATTTCCTTCGAAACAAGTGAGTATAATAAAAGAATCTAAACCTGTATAAGTTCTTTCAACGGGTTTGTCGATTTCGATAATGTTTGTAACAAAATGTTGTGAATTAATTAGTTCGATGCCTTTGTTTTTCAACATTTTATATTCAGTTTTGTATGATTGCGGGAGCTTTGTATCTATTGCTCTTTTAGCTTTTTTGGTATGAAGTTCACGTTTTTTCCCTTTGCTATCAGTTCGGTTAAAATCGTAAATTCTGTACGTAATATCAGATGTTTGTTGAATTTCGGCAAGCAAAACTCCCGCACCGATTGCGTGTACTCTACCAGCGGGAATATAGAATACATCTCCTGCAGCAATGTTGTGTTTTACGAGATATTGTTCCAAACAGTTTTTTTCAATCGCATTAGCAAAATCTTCTTTTTTTAGTTGTGAATTTAAACCGTTGATAATGTGTGCATCTTTCTCAGCTTCAATAATATACCATAGTTCAGATTTTCCTATTGAGTTGTGTTTTAGTGCGGCAATTTCGTCGTTTGGATGCACTTGTATCGAAAGAGGCTCTTTGGCATCAATAAATTTGAGTAAAATTGGAAATGCGTTGCCATATTTTTCGTAGACATGGTTACCAACTAATTCATTTTGATAACATTCTAATATTTCCAATAAATTTTTACCTCTTAATAAACCATTCGCAACGATGGAAACATTATCTTTAACTCCCGATACTTCCCAACTTTCAGCAATATTAGAAAGGTTTTCAATTGGTTTTGCGAACATTTCGTGCAATTTTGTTCCGCCCCAAATACTTTCTTTAAGTATTGGTTTTAATTTTAATGGATATAGTTTGATTCTCATTCTTTTGGGCTGTATAAGGTTGGACTACATTGAGAAAATTTGGTGTAAAAGCAAAATGAATTTAACTCTTTTTTCCTTATTCATTATAGTTCATTTTTATTTTATTACGACTTATCTATTGTTTATTTTTTTTGCAAATTTAGATAAAAATTTTGAATTAGATATAATAGAATAAAAAATTTTTTAAAAAATAAATGAAATTGTGTACAATTAAACGAGCAAAAAGTCCTAACTTAACGGACTCCCGACTTTGTGCAAAATCGATTGTCGCAAATTTCACCATATCATATTTTGAGTTATTTCATTCGGTTTAAAAAGCGGTGCATTGAATTTATTGAAATGAATGCATCTTTTTTGTGGAGATCCCCCCGAGTTGCGCTTTTAGGGCGACCCCAAGGGTACGCCCCTACACTCCTTGCTGAGTGCTGCTACGTGGGATGTGTTGGAAATGCCCCGAATTGCGCTTACGCTTATTCGGGGTTATCCACGTGGCACTCCTTACGGAGCGCTGCAGTGTGGGATGAATGGAGATGGTGAGGTTTGATTAGTTAGAAATTAGGCTTAGTGCATGGATAGACGGATTTAATGGATTTTTTGTTATTTTTGGTAAAACGTGTTAGATATAATAAATTAGGTAGTTAGGAAAGAATATAATCAAAAACCTGTTTGCTCCGACAACAGCGAAGATTCATAAAAATCACAATTATCGATAACAGAAATACTCGTCGTTGTCGATAAATCACTATTGTTAAAATTGCAATTGGAAACATTTAAGTGGCTATTGCCATGAACTAAAGGCGTGTTATTAAAGGTTACACCGCTTATATCATAAGTTTTGCCATTATCAAAAAGCGCACCTTCGCTTGTGAGATTCAAACCACCACCTAAATCGTTAAAAGTTACTCCCCTGCCAAGGAATAGAAAACCATCAGAAGCAATATTTATGCTTGAATTAATAGCACTTTCATCAGCATTAATTTGAGCACCATCACCGATAACCACATATCCACCACTATCCACTGTCAGGTCACCGTCCCTATAAAAAGTAAGAGTACAACTATCAGGCACTATCAAAGAACCTCTGCCTGAAACGGTTATCTTGGTAGTTATTACACTTTCGCATGGGACAGTAGTCGGCTTGGTGATTTTGTAGCCACTGGCTAGAATGTTAAGGGCGGGATCGCCAAGTAAATTGTAAACATATTTAATACTTTTCTTGCCTTGTTCCCAATTGAAACATTTATTTTTTGAATAAAGCATCAAATCGGCAGCGACTGAAACATTTTTGACAAAAAGATTATAAAAATACTGTTCATTATAATTCAATGAATCTGGATAAACATTATGAAATTGGTATACATGTGCGTAAGGTGAAGATTCTCCAATATAACCGACAGCACCCTTTGTTGAAGATTCTCGTGTAAATCTCTCAGCATAACATATCTGATTTGGTCGATGAAAAGCACCTGCCCAACCACTTGTTGAATTAATAAATGGAGTTTTATAATCATTTTTCAAACTATCAATAATATGAGTTTCCCAATTCGTGTCCAAAATTCGAATTTCAGCAAACATAACTCCTTTGTTAAAAAAAACTAATGGTTGAATCAACTTGTTCATTCATTGTGGTACAATAAGCAAGTGAAAAATCCCAACCTCTTTCAGTTAAAATGTTATTTAACAAAATTTTGATATTCTTCAACTTCCCAAGCACCAGGAACCTCAAACTTCATATTAGAGATCCTAGTTGAATTACGCCATGTGTCCAAAAAACCATATTCGCTCTCAAAGTAGATGGTTTTTTCAACCATATTTTCAAGATGTTCTTCCGTTTCAACACTAAATCTGCCAATAAACATATCTCCATCATCAACGTAATTACCATCACTATCTTTACTTACACAAATAAAATAATGGTCAGAAGCAAACTCACCAAAATAGGTGCCATCATGATATTCAAATGATGTAGGAACCCCTAAGGCAACATTGTTGTCTATAAATACATCGCCAACAAGTAAGACGAAACCGAGTTTATTGTCACCCGTATTATTTGCATACCCCGTCTCAAATACTGTTCGGATAAATGTCCGAATCTGCTGCTCGTTCTTGAATTCATCTGGGTTTCCATCGGGATCGGGATTACCTTCTTAATAGAATCCAGCATCCAAAATATCTTTTACATTAACTGCCATAACATCATAACCGTTGTAAATGCTACGGTGTTGCATAAGATTAATTATATCCGAGTGAGGGGTTTCTTCCGGAAAAAAATAATCGGCACATATTACTAAATAATCAGCTTGAATACCAACTACATCTAAGGAATCTGTAAATCTCATCCAATCGACAATCACTCTCGTGAAACCATCTCGTTCAAATGCTTTATCATTGATGGCAGCACTAACTCCTGTATCTTTATAATTTAACAAAGCACCCGATACCACTTTGTTAAATATTCCCGTATTAACATGAATATTCCCCGTTCTGTTTTATTGCAAGGTCTGCTCGGATTTTATTAATTGTATCGTTGTAAACATTAATATCATAATCATTTCTATAATAAATATTTAACATAAATGTTCTCAAGAGAATTTTATTAAACTCTTCTGTTTCGTTTTCATCGATTTTTTGCAAAAGCTGTATCAACTCTTTTTTGAAGTTTTCGATTTTTTCCTTGTTAGGAGTTTGTTTCAGAAATGCGGGATTAATCGCTTGATTGGGGGTTTTAATATTGTATAACATAAATTATATGGTTGAATTTATTCTTTTTAAGTAAATTATATCATAATTTGCAAAAGTGCATTTGCGTCTAATCCCATTTTAGAGAAGGCAAACCATTTCTTTCCGAGGTCTTTAAGTGATGCACCAAAATGATAAACTGTATTGTCAATAAACAGAAAACGGTCGTGTGAGCGTGTGAATAGGTCAATGGTAATAGTTGGATATTGTGCGTTGTGTTTCTGTAAATCAAGCATGAGTTGTGGCGATATTTGCGCCGTGTAAATGGTTGCGCTTACTCCTGTTTCTCGCTTTGACAAAAGTAGCAAAACAGTTTCATCAACGTAGTTATCTATCAAAATGATAGTTTTTTTGGCGGACTTAATTAGGTCGGAAACAAAAATGTATGCATCAAAAATTTGCTCATCAAAAAATATCCCTTCTTTTTTTGGTTGGTCTGTTTTTACATAAAAATCTATCTTGTTTTCTGCATCGGATAAACGTTTTTCGGTTTCAGATACGCGATTTTCAGTTGCTATTGCTAATTTTTCAACATGTTCTATACGCTGATGAAACACATAACCTCTTAATAAATAGTCTTTTATAACACTATTTGCCCAAATGCGAAATAATGTGCCGCGTTTTGATTTTATTCTATAACCAACGGAAATGATCACGTCCAAATTGTACAAATTGAGCGGGGTTTTTTGTGTTTTTCCCACAATAGCACCATGTTGAGTGGTGTGTAAGGATTTCTTACATACCATAAATTGTTCCAATTCACCTTCTCTGAAAATATTGCTAATGTGAATTGACACATTGTTTCTGGTGGTTTGAAACAATTCTGCCATCTGACTCTGTGACAACCAAACTGTTTCATCTTCCAATCGTACCTCCAACGTCAAAGAATTGTCAGGGTGATACAAAACAATTTCTCCTTTGTTTATAGGTTGAGGCAACGCTGTCGCTACTATATTTTCGGCGTTCATATTGTTATTATTTTCAGCCGCAAAGTTAATTATTTTTTGGGATTAATTCAAAAATAAAAATAATTATGAGCCCACTTCGAAAACTGTTTTCAGCCACAAAAGAGCACAAAAAATAACTGAAAACTGAAAACTGATAACTGAAAACTTTCTTTGCGTTCTCAACTTTGCGCCTTATTTATTGCCGATTATACAAATTACAACATCGCAAGTAGATAGTTCATCATAACAAGACTGTTCTAATGGTACGTCTTGTGTGTAAGTGATTGTACCTTTATCATGCATAACAGGATCATAACCCATATTCTTTAAAAAAAGATAAAGATCGTTTCTAACATGATGCAAATCATAATAAGTTGAACTTACAAAAACTCTTAGATTTGCCATATTTTTATTTTTAAATTGTTGATTAATTAATAATTGTTATGCAAATTACGCACCAATCAAGTAAAAGTGTCATTTTGTCAGTATTGCCTGACAAAATGTAATACCTTGACCTTACAATAATAAAAAATTCTCCTCAACGCTCCCATCCGACACCCGATACTCTATCTCATAATTCTTTATAAAATCCGTTTCCTCGGAAGCTAAGCCGTATAACGGACAAATCAAGTCATTTATTCTGTCTATCAATCACCTCAATCTCCTCCTCACTCAACCCATACAACTCATAAACCAACTTGTCAATAGCATTATAATCTTTGTTTTCTAATAAAGTTTCGATTTGAAGTTCTATTTCGGGTGTTGGAGTTGGAATTTTGAGATTTTTTACGTTGTCTGCATTTCCTGCATTACCTCCTACGGCATCACCAACAATTATGTTTAAAAGCCATGTAAAAAGTTTTGAATTTAATATGCAACATAAATATTTTAAGTT
>WRMI01000029.1 GCA_009777175.1 Marinilabiliaceae bacterium | reverse complement strand
TCCATGCTCAAGAATGTTACGTTCTCGCTTTTTATCGTCCCACTCGAAGATTAAATTATCGGTCATACTTGTAAAATACACTCTTTTAGTATTTCTTCTCTACTGCCGATATAATCTTTGAAAGTGGAAAAACCACGGGCAATTAGTTCTGTATTAGGATTTGGATCTTCCTCTGCAAACGGAGCAACATCATACATTATCTGCAATTTTGCATCATTCTTTTTTACATGGTCACGCGCTTCTTGCGCTGTCATTCTTATAATTGCCATTTTGTCTTATATTAAAAATATAGATTGAAAACAAGTCGCAAAAATAATTGTTTTTTTTCGAAAAACAATAAAATAATTGTTTCCGTTCTCTTTTCTCTATCGTTTTCACGCCTTTTTAGAGGCACTCTCGCGGCTTGCCAACAACATCTTACTTCACATCACATCTCTAACTCGGCACACTAAAACAGAACGTTGTCCCTTCTCCCTCTCTTGAATCAAACCAAATATCACCGCCGTTCATTTTCACGAAATCGGCGCAAAGTGTTAATCCTAAACCTGTTCCGCTTTCATTACTAGTTCCTTTAACGCTTTTAGTTTTGGTCAGTTTGAACAGATTGTCTTGTACTTCTTGCGACATGCCTATTCCGACATCTTTGACTGATACAGTTATCATTTTGTTGTCGTTTATAAATTGAGCGGTTATTTTTACTTCGCTTTCGGGGTGAGAGTATTTAATAGCGTTTGCAATTAAGTTGCGCACGACCACGGCAAACATATCTCGGTCGGCAAACACGTTGTGATTTTCGCAGAGGTTGGTCAAAGATATTTTTTTTGTTTGAGCAATATTTTGCGAATTGTCAATTATTTCTTGAATTTCCGCTCTGATGTTGAAAGATGCAGGTGATGGTACAATTTTCTGCATTTGATTTTTCGACCAGCAGAGTAGGTTATCAAGGAGACTGAAAGTATCGTCTACACGGCTTGAAATATCTTTGAAAAAACGTTCCCGCATTTTTGCGTCTAAAGTTTTTTTGGATGCAAATCTGAGTACCGATGTCAATGCTGCCAAAGGAGTTCTGAGGTCGTGCGATATTACTGAGAATAATTTGTCTTTGACAGTATGCAATTTTTTGAGTTCGCTATTCTTTTCGGTAGTTTTTCTATATAGTAAAATTAAAAGAGAAAGTAAAGCAAAAATCAATAATAATGCTACTGATAGAATAAGTATCAATCTTTTTTGTTTTTGTTTTTCTTGTTGTAATATTTCGTATTCGATGTCTTTTTGTTCTAATTCGAACCAATTTTTCATTCTTGCTATTTCTGATGTTTTTCCTGTTTGAGCGACACTGTCGGACATGTGGAAGTATTTTTTGTAGAATTCAAGGGCGTTTTGGTAGTTGCCCTTGTTTGCTTCAATCGAAGAATGGCTATTATACAGCGACATTCGTGCTTGATAGTCGATGACAGGTAACTCCCACGCTTTCTTAATAAAGTATTCCGCAGAATCGTTTTGGTTTAAGATGATGTATACTTTTGCAAAGTCGGCGTATATACTTGGCATTAACCCTATAGATTCGTTTGTTTCCACGTTTTCGCGACACCAATTTAGATAGTATAAGGCTTCACGGGGACGGTTTTGCTGAAATAATATTTTGATGCAACGGTCTGCCACAAAATTGGAATAATTGTAGTCTTTTTCCATAAGAATAATTTTACGGAACATATTCTCAAAAAAATCCAATGCTTCCTGCCCTGAGTTATCAATATACAGCGCTACTCCTTTGAAAATTTGTGCGCCCAATATCAACGTGACCATATCATACTTCGATTGAACAAGGTTGACATCGAATGGTATTAAGGTTGTCAGGTCATACCATTGTGCAGCAATTTTCAATATTTTGTCGGCATAGTATGCAACGTTATCCATATCGTTAATCTGAAAAAACTGAATCATCAGGTTCGTATAAAGCCCGCACAGTTCGCCCTTATCATCTACATTTGCCTTAAGCAGCAACTGTTCGGCTTTTTTGTAATTTGTATATGCCAAAAAGGGCTGAATATCGCCGTGATGATAATAAGTACCTAAGGTCCAATACGTTTCCCATTCCAAACGAGCAGAACCAATTGCCTGTGCCATTTGGAGGGCTTCCCAGATGTACATCTTACAGACAGCGGTATCTATATATCTATATTCCTTGGAAATATCCAACAATAGTTTACCTTTTTCATAACTGTTGTCATTATAGGAAGAGAAAAGATGTTTAAGACTATCAATTCTTAATGTCTGTGCGGACAGGTACGTACCAAAACACATACACAGAATAAATGGTATTGTTTTTCGAAAAATCATACTATTTAACGAATTAAGAATTATTAATCTATGGAACAAATTTTTCACAAAAATAGAAATAAGAATAAAAATATCAAAAAAAGTTTCAATTTTAAATAAATAATCAATTAATATCAATTTTATATATTTTAATTAATATCAATTGTCATTGGTATACTAAAGAAAAACGTTGAGCCTTCTCCCTCTTTGGAATTAAACCAAATATCACCGCTGTTTATTTTCACGAAATCGGCGCAAAGTGCTAATCCTAAACCTGTTCCGCTTTCATTGTTTGTTCCTTTAACACTTTTAGTTTTAGATAGTTTGAACAAATTGTCCTGTACTTCTTGGGACATTCCAATTCCGACATCTTTGACTGATACAGTTATCATTTTGAGGTCGTTAGCCAATTTTGTGACAATTTTAACTTCACCTTTTGGAAAAGAATATTTAATAGCGTTTGTAAGTAAATTTCGCATAACAACTGCAAACATATCTCTGTCGGCATATACCAAAAACTCTTCGCAGTGGACATTCAGTGTTATTTTCTTTGCCTGAGCAATGTTTAGCAAATCGTCAGTGATTTCTTGTATTTCTTTCCTAATGTTGAAAGATACAGGTGATGGCACAATTCTCTTCATTTGGTTTTTCGACCATCGAAGCAGGTTATCAAGCAGACTAAAAGTGTCGTCAACACGTGTAGAAATATCGCTAAAAAAATGTGCTCTTGTTTCAGTATCTAAAGATTTTTTGTTTGCAAATTTCAGCATGGATGTCAATGTAGCCATAGGAGCGCGCAGGTCGTGAGAAATAACTGAAAAAAGTTTGTCTTTAACGGTGTGAAGACTTTTGAGTTCGTTATTCTTTTCGACAGTTTTTCGGTAGAGAATTATTAATAATGCAAACAAAATAAAAATCAGTGAAAGTGTCCCTGTCAAAAATGTTATTAATTTTTGCTGTTTTTGCTTTTCTTGTTGCAGTAACTCATTTTCGTTGTCTTTTTGTTCTAATTCGTACCAATTCCTAATACGCGAAATTTCAGAAGTTTTTAATGTTTGAGATAAACTATCAGATAAAAAATGAAAATTTTTGTAATTTTGGAAGGCACTTCGATAGTCTCCTTTGATAAAGTTTAATTCAGACCGTATGCGCTCTATATTTGGAATAATATAATCTTGAGTATCATATTCGTCTTGTGATTTTTTTAAAAAATATTCTGCCGAATCAACCAATTGCAACATAGCGTACGCTTCTGCAACATAAGTGTATAATGTTGACATAACTACTGTTTTCTGTAATTTTGTTTCATTAGATTCAAGCACTTTGTTCAGGTAATATAATGCTTCTCTCGGTCTATTTTGAAATAAAAGTATATTTCCACAATCGGCGGCTATATTATCGGTAAGATTTGTGTTTTCATTTAAAGATAACTGATAGAAATCTAAATAATAATCTAAGGTTTCTTGCTTTTCCTTATCTTCAAAATGTAATTTTCCAATATTATATCGTGCAAGAAATTCATTTTTCTTATCACCTGCTTTTATTGCCAATTCCAACTCCTTGTTAGCATAGCGTAATATATTATCTTTGTCGTTAATTAGTGAATATAAAATTCTTATATTATAATAAACCTTAAACAACTGTTCTAAATCATTCAATTGAATAAATATTTTTTCGGCTTCTTTCATTTGAACATGGGCTAAATAGTATTGTTTTGATCTTATGTAATAATTACTTAATGATCCAAGTGCTTTTGCTTGCTGAATTTCCAACCCTTTATGACTCTGCGCCAAAGAAAGTGCTTTTGTAGCATAAAGTTTTGTTTTGGAACTATCAGTAAAACTGTAAAGGCTTGCCAAAGTGATATAACCACTTGCTTCTAATCCAATCAAACTGTTGTCTTGCGCAAATTTAACAGTTTCTAATGCATAAATTCGACTTTTTGCAGTATCTATCCTCACGTAAGCATTTGAAAGATTTAGCAACAATGCCCCTTTTTCTTCACGAGAACCTTTAAAAGATTCCAAACAACGTTCAAGGCTATCAACATTGAAAGGTTGAGCAGTTAGATTTACACTAAACAAAAAACAACTGATTAACTTAATAATTATAAAAATTGATAATCTGTACATTGAATATTCATTAAATTTTCTTTTATACGAAAAAAAAGAGAAAAAGTTTTAAAAAAGGAATTTTTTATCTGTTTTTCTTTTTAGCCACTGATTTCACGAATATACACTAATCTATTGAAATTGTTATCAAAATTCCAACAATAATGTATGGCATTTGGTTATTTGCATTGAGCTTGTCGAAAATGAATGCATCCCTATTCATGTTTATGGAAATTTGGTCGCATTCATAGCGGAATGCGTTTTTACGCTTTGAAATTATTTTCTACCGAGCATCACATTCATAACGGAATGTGGAAAACAGAGGATGAAAAATTTTTCATAAAAAGGGGACATTTTGATTTCCCCAGAGGTCAGGTAATCTGAGATTCATAAAACTATAAGAACACTAAATTTTGAGCATCACAGAGTCTTTTAATTTCAGTAACAGAAAAATCGTGGTTATAACTACTATGTCGAAAATCTATAAACGGTTTTTCTGGATTTTCATTGAAACCTCGTATGAAAAAGAGACAGTTTTTTCCTAAGTAATTAGCCCACATTGAAAAAGAACTATGAGGACCTATCAAAATATCGCACAACGACATTATAAACTGGTCAATATACCATAGTTCATTTGAAATTAGTAAGTTTTTATTTTCGGTAAACCCCGTTTTTTCATTGGAAAACAAAATAAAAACAATAATCTTCTTACCTTTTTCTGATAGTTTTTGCTTAAAAATTTCTATATATTTTTCATATACATTATCTTCGAAATAAAACTTTCCTTTTAGCCATTTTTTGTAATCGCCGCGCCTAATATGCACTCCAATTAAAATGTTTTCAGATTTTTTCAGTTCTATTACTTTTTTATAAAAATCATTATTTTCGTAATACAGCGGTTTTAATGCGTATCGGGTTGAAAATTCGTCTCGAAATTTTTCGATTAATTCGGGTACTCTAAAATAAAATCCACTAACATATACGGTTTTGTTTTTTTCAAATGCTTTCAAAAGCATTTTTTCACTTTCTTTGAAGTTTTTAATCTTAAATCTATCAAAATCAATATATTTAATTAGTTTTATTTTAGAAATCAACCATGCGACAGAAAATATTTTTCTAACAATTCTACTACGATGAAAAAGTTTTCCCAGAAAATTTATTTGTAAAAACTGAATAAAAAAGTTGGTTTTTGTACTGCAAGGCGAGATATAAAAATCTGAGTCTTTAAAAGTTGGATTGAGGTACTCAATGCCGTATTCTTTGCAAAAAGCCTCAAAATGCAGATTTTGAATTAATCGGTTACTATGTTGTCCGTTGGGACGGAGTAAAATCAATTTTTTATTTTTTGTTGAAAGATTGTTTTCAAAGATTTTTCGTGTAAAATCAGTTTCGTATATTTCTTTTTCAAAATAAATCGGGTATTTATCGCAAAGGTTTGTATCTAATATATTTGAAGTGCCACAATGTACTCCGCTACCGTCCATACCAATATTTTTCACAAAGGAAATTTTTGGATTAAGACAAAGTCCGTTGTTCAAATATATAGTGCTATACCAAAAAACTGCCCAAGTATTTCTTTTACCAATTATGTTCGCTTTTATTTGCCAAATAACTTTGTATCTGTTATTATATGTGAATTTTCTGTTCTCTTTCCAACTGATTTTTGACAAAACTTTTTGAGGATTTTTTTCAAAAAACTTCCATCTGTCCGCCCACGTTGCCCATCCCCAACAACCCATAAATGTTGTAAAAAAAGTATCACTATTTATATGTCTGAAAAAATTATGTGAATGTCCTGCAATATGCCACACTTTATTATAGTTTTCGTAATAATTTAACGCATCATTCATATATTGCAGAAAAAAAGGTGACGTAACAATATCGTCCTCAAGTACAATAATTTTTCCATGTTTATTTATGATTTCGGTAACTCCAGTAATTATACTTTCTGCCAACCCTCTGTTTTTTTCAGATTCTATGATAATTACTTCTTTGCACCATTTTTCTTGTTTAATAATTTTTCTGGTTTCTAAAACCTGTAATTTTTCTATATCGGTAGAACTATCTTTGTTGCCATCTGAAAAAATATAAAGGATACTTTCATTGGCAAGAATGTTGTTTTTCAGTGCCTGCAAAGTTTGAAGAGTATGATTGGGGCGGTTATAGACAAATAATACAATGGGGGATAATTGTAAAGTCATTATTTTTATATTAAAATTGTTATTTGAAAATAATTTGTTACTATGTTAAAATTGCATAAATAATTTTATTTTTTTTAATAATTCAAATTTTTCATTAATAAACATACGGAAATATATTTTTTGCAAAAAATTCCATCTTTTTGTGATTTCATAAAATTCAGGGGTTCCGTTTAAATATATTAAGACATCTCTTGCAAGATAAAGATATTTTTTATCAAAAACGCGAATAGTGTTTCTAATCAAAAGTCGATAGACAGCGTATGATTCTCTTTTGTAAACCCAGTGTAATAACCTTTTGTCAACGCCTTCCGTTGTTGCATAGTTTTTATAAATATGTGGCACAATCACTTCAAACATTTTTATCAAAGTTGGAGTATATCCATTCAGAGTTGCACTTGTTTTTGAATAGCGATGACATGCAGTTATATCATCAATTTGAACAAAGTCTTTTATCTTGCTTATTACTTCAAACAAAAAAAGATTATCCTCCCCTCCTGCCCGCAGTTCTTCGATAAAAAAAATATTTTCAATTGCGCTCCGTTTGTATAAACACATCCAAATCCAGCACCAACTTTTGTATTTTTTTCCTCTTATATATTTTGGAAAATCGCTCAAAGGATTATTGAAAAAACGTTGTTTGTTTATTTGTTCGTCTGCTTTTGGAAGTTGTTCGAGTTTTAAATTTTCTGGAATCATAATGCATCTTCCGCGTACCATATCAGTATTATATTTGTGCGCATTGTTTAACATAATTTCGAGCGTATAATCTGGAATTAAGTCATCATGATCCATAAAAAAAATATATTCCCCTTTGGCATTGTTCAATCCTGCATTTCGAGCAGATGAAACTCCTCCGTTTTCTTTGTTTATTTTTAAGAATCGGCTATCTTTATTCACAAAGTTATCAATAATATTTTCTGATTTGTCTGTTGAACCATCATTAATACAAATACATTCAAAATCAGTGAACGTTTGCTGCTGAACTGATTTTAGTGCATCTGTTAAATATAACTCGTCGTTGTAGATGGGAATAATTACTGAAATTTTTGGGTTGCTCATTTTTCAAACAATAAGAATAATCATATATACTAAAAATTTTCACTTATTTTTTCCATATCTATTTTTTCTCCAAATAGGTATTACTGCACCGCATGCGCTTATAATCAGAATAGGAAGTAAAAGGTTTATTATTTTCCAAAATAGGAGTTCGTTGGAAAGTTTTTCTTTATCTAAAAGTCGCAGTTCGTAGTTTCTGTTTCTTAAAGTCATCCATCCGGCATCGTCGGTCAGATAATTTACGGCATTTAATATAAATTGTTTATTTCCAAATGTTTGATTGCTAATTTCGTCAAATCCAAGAGGAGTAATTTGAGGATTTCCCGTATGTCGCATTCGAACTTCATTCCTAATTATATCGCCATCTGCAACTACAATCATCTTGGCAAATTGGCTTGTATATCTAATATCAGATGTATTTATCTTAACTCCGGGCGGTATGGGTCTGTTTGCAAAAGCGGATTGAAAAACTCCTTCTAACGAAATAGCAACGGGAATGTTTGCATTGCGAAAATCTTCGCGTTCAAGTTTGTCATTCACTTGAAAAAGAGATATGTAAACGGGAGTTGGCAGTTCTCGGCTATAACGACCTGTGCGCAATAATACATCTTTGGTGATGTTCGGTAGGTTGCCAACGGTGTCAATGCTGCTTGCAAATTCTGTTTTTACGACATTTATGTTGCGAGTAATTGGATGTTTCAATGCAGTATTCAATAAAGGACTGAAAATCCACGGAACAGGCACTATTTGAGGTGTTTCTCCCGGTCTTGATACATTTATTGGAATCAATGCTGACTGAATATCTTGAACTAAAACCGGATTTATCCGAACACCATATCGGAACAACTGGTCAGAAAGATTGATGTCTTGGTACATACCAACCGTAAAAGTAGTTTTTTTAAGTGTATCAATTGTAACATGAATTGCATCAATAAGCCACAAAATATTTCCGCCTCGCATAAGGTATTGGTCGATAATAAATTTATCTTGTTGCGAGAAATTTTCTTGCGGTTTTGCAATTATGATTGCTTTATAGTTATCTAAAATAAAGGGGTTGTCTGTAAGAGTACCTCTATCAACCTGATAATAAGCGGATAGTTCTTTTGTAATATCATAAACATCTATTTCGTCTAATTCGCCGTGTCCTTCGAGGAATGCCACTGCGGGAATTTCATTAGTTGCCAAACGGCGCAGCGCATCCATAAATTTATATTCCAATGATTCGATTGAAATATTAAGATTTTCGGCTCCTGAAAGGCCGGGTAAATTTTCAAGTAGATTAACTCCAATTTCGTAATCTGACATCTGAATGATAGCGAATGGATAAACTCTGCTTTGAATTTTTCGACCATCGGGAGTAGACTCATAAACCGGAACATACTGAAAACCAAAATCTTTTAAATTACTTTGTTCATCAATATTTTCGGTAGGGTCAATAATTTCGTAGTATAGCCGATTTCCTGAAACTCTCCTTAATTCATCAAGCATTTCGCGTGTAGATTTTGAAAGTTTTAAAAACCCAACGTTTAACTCGCCCGTCAAATAAAGTTTTACAAATATTTCGTTTTCTAAATTTTTTAAGAATGTTCTTGTGACGGGTGCAAGTGTGTAACGTTTTTCTTTGGTAAGGTCAAGCCTGAAATAGAATTTTGATAAAATAATATTTAAAATGATGATGCCAACAACTATCATCCCTAAATTGAATATTTTATTATTTTTTGTTACCATTTTATGTTAGCCACTAATAACACGAATAAACACTAAATTTTGCAAACTTAAGCCCGCGGAGAATTCATATTTTATACGGATTAATGATTTTTAACCCTCTGATATTTGCAAAATCTTTTTCATTATTGGTTATAAAGATATATCCATGTGCCACGGCAGTAGCGGCAATAATAGCATCAGGGGTTTTTATCTTTTTGTTTCGACGTATGTTCACGCAAAATGAAATAACATTTGGAGTAATGGATAATACAACGCTATCAGAGATAAAATCAACAATTTGCTGCTCTTTTACTGCATCTGTTTTCCAGCAAAGAAGTTCTATTTGTGAAATAATCGAAATATTTGGGATATCATCAATTACTACATCCATAAACAACATGCCACTTGTGGGCAAAACCGCTGAAAAATAATCGGAAACAACGTTTGTATCTATCAAATAGTGTCCCATTCGTTACGCATTTGATTAATATGATTGTTTAATTTCTCTCCTTCATCGCGAGTTAAAAAACCTCTGTATTTATCGGACAATTTCGTTTTGACAGGCACGTTATTTCCTCTCAATATCCTAATAAGGTTCAAACCCTCCAACTCGTGCAAAAGACCCGTCGCTTTTTGATTTGTCAATTCAATTGTCATTCTATCCATATCTTTTAGCGTTATAATTTATAAATTTTTCACAAAAATAATACTTTTTTTCCAAACCTCCAAATTTTAAAACAATAGAACCTACAAAATTTCTTATTTTCAGAATCATTTGAATTTTCTATTATTACCTTAAAATCACTATTCCTCCTCCCCGACCCTCAAAATAACATCAAAAATCTTTATTCCATCATAATTTACCCATTTTGACGGTTTAAAAGATTTAGCTCTTTTTTTACGAAAATCGTAGGTTATCAGGTAACCTCGGTCCATATTTTTAGATTTCAGATATTTAGCAAGTTGTTCGTAGGCTTGAGTGTGCTTTTCGTCGCCGTACCACAATTTTAACTCAATAATAAATTGTTGTTTCAGAAAATCTACTACTAAGTCCATTCTGCCAAAGTCTCGTGTTTCAGATTCAAAATGATAGAAACCGAAACCGTTGATTAGTGGCTTTAAGTAAGTTAGGAAAATAAGTTTTCCATCTCTTTCGAGGAATTTAAGGTCTTTTGCGGTATATATTTCGGAATAATGCTGTTTGAATTTAGTCAGGCAAAGTTCCATGTTGAAAAAGCCATCTTTAACAATATCATTGAAAGGAGTTTGTGCAATTTCTTGTTCTCGCCAATTTCTTTTGGTTTTTGAAACAAAATAGTTGGTAATTCGAATTTCAAAAATTTTGTTGTGCATTTGCAATCCATTTGTTTCTTCTGCAATAAAGCCAAACATAAGTCCAAAATCCATCACAGGATCGTCTACATTGTACTCATATTGTATCTTGCCAACCGTCAAATCGAATATCAAATCACTTAAAGCTTGATTTTCTTCTACTTTTTTAATCATATCGTCAAATAGAGTACTTTTTTCTTTAAGTATTAATTTTATTGCTTCCTGAACGCCTTCAATAGTCCAATTTTTATCTAAATCAGTTTCAATTAATTGACAAATTTTTGAAACCAAATAAGGATAACCACTTGTATAAAAACGAATTTCGTTTGCTATTATGCTGATATCCATTCCTGTATGATGGTCATTTTCGTAATCCACAAGCATGGTTTCTATTTCCTGCACTGAAAAAGACATATCTATTTTAAAATCAACGGCAATATTCCATGGGGAGTTCATAAGGCTTTCGCCAGAACTAGGCACATAGTTGCCCTGCAAAATCATTTTCTGTTTCAGGTTCCTGATGTCATAAACGCCAGCTAGAATGACGCTATGAAAAGTATAATCTTTTTCTGCATTTCTCTTCAAATATTTCTCTCGCAACACACCGAGAAACTCAACAAAAAGATTGTTGTTCGAGGCTTTGTCGGACTCGTCAATAATGAGAACTATTTTCTTGTCCCTACACCTTTTGGTAATAAGTTTGCTCAATTGACGGTATTCTGTAACGGTATTATCAAGCCAGTGATTAGCCTCGTTTTCGTCAACTAAAGACAACGAGTCATATATTTTCTCTAATAAGGATTGACAAAACTTTTTCTCATTGGCAAACATCTTACTAGAAGAATCCTGAAAACTGATGCTCGCACAAATATAATCGTCTGGTAAACGCTTTTCTAACATCCCTATTGAAGTCGTTTTACCATACTGACGACCGCGATTGATGGTGAAATATTTTGCACCTTCTACCAATTGGAATATTTGATCGATCTTCTTGCTTATATCAACCATATAGTGCATATTAGGAACGCAATTCCCTACAACATTAAATTCTCTCATAATTTTTTGATTAAAATTTTTTGCAAAAATAATAAAAAATCATAACATTTTTATTTTTTATACACTCAAACTTAAACATTTTTTTTACAATGAAACATGGTTATCGAATTTTTTGAAATACACAAGGGTTATTGTTTAATCACTAATCATTAACCACTAATTTTGCGTCTTTGTGTAAAAAAAATCTAACCACAAAGTACACAAAGGTTTTGGTCTGTTATTGAACGTGTTGAAAAATTGAATTTATTGAAATACACAAATGTTAGTTTTTTAACCACTAATCACTAAACACTAACCACTAACCGCTAACCACTAACCACTATTTTTTAATCTCGCTTTTGTGAACAATAAAAACAGAAATATAACGCTAAAAAAATATACAATATCTCTTGAGTCAACAATGCCTCTGCTAATTGATTGATAATGTTCGTCAATTCCTAGATATATAATAAAACTCATAACTTGTTTGAAAAAAGGAATAGCCGTCATTGCTTGAAAACCACTGTAAAACAAAAAACAACCCACCACTGCAAGCACGAATGCCACCACTTGATTATTGCTCAAAGATGAGGTAAATAGTCCAATTGCTGCGTAAACGGCGGCTAATAAAAAAAGTCCTATATAAGAACCGAATATTGCGCCGTGGTCAATATTTCCGACGGGTTGTGCTAAATTGTTTACCGACAAATAAAAAATAAGAGTAGGTAATAGTGAACAAACTATCAAAATCACCCCTGCCAAATATTTTCCAACAACAATTTGCCAATCAGTAATTGGTTTTGTTAGTAAAAGTTCCATTGTACCTGTTTTTTTCTCTTCTGAAAAGAGTCGCATTGTAACGGCAGGCACAAGAAACAGATATACCCACGGTGCAAGTTCAAACAACGAATCAAGAGAAGCATATCCTCCGAAGGGTATATTCAGATTGCCCGGAATAATCCACAAAAACAGAGAAGTTACTAACAAAAATACTCCCGCAACTAAATAACCAGATACGGAACTGAAAAATGAAAATATCTCTTTTTTTAATATGGAAGTCATGACCGATTGCTTTATTAATCAATATTTTACACTAGTAATATTTCATTATAATTAAATTGTTCTGAAAAGGTATTTTACAACAAACACAAAAATACTTATAATATTTGCTATTGTGGTTGTAAGTAAAGCGATTAATATAGAATTATCCAACTTAAAAGGAATCTTTTCACAGCCCACCAAAAAAACAATTATAAGAACACAACTAATAAACAAGACTAAAAAAATAAAAAGTTTATTGGCGTAACCTTTTCTTCCTTCCCTATCTTGTTTGCTGCTTTCTAATCCTTCTTTTTTTAAATCTGTTTCAACTTGTTTAATCTTAAATTCTTCTGCTCTAAATCTTTCCTCAATTTCGTCGTGCGATATTTTTGAAGATTCTTCTTGATGAAAATCAACAATTTTTTCAGCGATAACATCAACTGTTGTTTTCATTGTTTTACTTTTTGATAAGTTTTTTGTAAAATAGTTCGGTATATAAATCGGGGATGGGATTATTTGTTCCTTCTTTGTAACATAAAAACCAGGGCGTTCCTTTCCTGTGAGTTAATTGTACTAAATCGAAATCTGAAACTTCAAGGTATCGCCGCCAAACAAATTCTGCGATTTTTTTTACGTCTATATCTTCAAGTATGGGCGTTTCTGTTACTATTTCACCGTCAGGTTTTATGTCAGTTACAAAAAAAGATTTTTCAGTTATATTGTTGTCTTTAAAATGTTTAAAAGAATGATATACAGACGGAATCACAGGACCATTTTTCCAAGCCTCAACAACATCAAAACGAGGGTCTAATGCTGATTTATTTAGTATTGCAAGGCAAAATCCGTGTGTAAAATAAACTCGTTTCATTAATCCTATTTGATATATATTCATACGGTTAGATGAAGCAATATCAATAAAATAATTTGCTAACGATATGGCATTTAATCTCATAATTAGATAGTTAATAAAATTATTGTACAAAAATTTGCGCAAAATTAAATGAAATTTTTTGAATTCCAATTGATATGATGAAAAATTATTTATTTTGCATTATTTTTTTAACGCAAAGTTGAGAACGTAAAGAAACGCAATGAAATGAGGAATCTGAATTATATTCACAATAAAGTATTTCTACTTTTTGTAATATTTTTTTAAAATAATATACTTTTTTGAAATATGTTGCGTTAAAGGTTTTTTTAAATACTTTATTTATTAATATTTTTAATTTTTTTTTATAATGAAAAGAATACTTATTTTAGCAATAGCCATAATATCAGGCACTATTGCAACTTTAGCAGGGGGTATTTTGACAAATACCAATCAAACTGTACATTTTTTACGAAATCCTGCACGGGGTGCGTCATTAGAGATTGACGGCGTTTATACCAACCCTGCGGGTCTTATTTTTTTGAACGAAGGGTTTCATTTTACCCTTAATAATCAAAGTGCGTTCCAAGAACGAAAAATTACTTCTACATTTGCACCTTTTGCGGGTAATGGCGATGATGCAACAAAAGAATTTGTTGGAAATGCATCGGCGTGGTTAATTCCGAGCTTTATGGCTGTTTACCGTATTGAGAATTGGGCAATTTCTGGCAGTATTAGTGTTGTTGGCGGCGGCGGAACAGCCGTATTTGACAAAGGACTGCCATCTTTCGAAGCATTAATTGCGGCTCCTGTTGCACAACTTTCTAACGCAGTAGGAATTCCCCCAAATTATTCACTTAATTCCAAATTGGAAGGCTCATCCATTATTTTCGGTGCTCAAATTGGTGTTACCTATAAAATTAATGATAATTTTTCTGCATTCGCCGGCGGAAGAATGAGTATTGTCAATAATGGTTACTTAGGTTATTTGAAAGAAATAAATTTACCAGAAGCGAATTATATGACAAATTATTTTCCTGCAGCAGCCGCATCGGCCAGAGGAATAGCTTCGAATATGGAACAATTAGCTGCTGCTTTTGGAGGAAGTACTACTTTGGGCAATGTTCCTTTAATAAAACCCGAAGATATAGCTCAAATGGCAGCAGGTTTAGGAATGACTCCTGAACAGATTAGCGGACTTACATTAGAGCAAGCGCAGAACGCTTTCAATGGCGCTGCCGCACAAGCAGATGGAGCCGCACAAATAATCGAAGCAGGCGTTAACCAATTAACCAACACTAAAATTGAATTAGATACTGAACAATCAGGTATTGGTTTTGCACCTATTTTAGGTTTAAATATCAATTTTGGTGATTTCAATTTTGGTATCAAATATGAATTTATTACAAAATTGGAAGTTGAAAACAAAACAAAAGTTAATACAACAGGAATAATTTCGTTTGAAGACAAAGAGAAAACCTATCACGATATACCCGCATTGTTGACCGTTGGTGCATCGTACAAAATTATTGCCCCTTTGACATTCAGTTGCGGTTATCACCATTTTTTTGAAAAAGATGCAAGAATGGGTTATGATGGCAAACGCCAAGATAATTTAGACGGCGGAACTAATGAAATATTAGCAGGGCTCGAATATAGAATAAACCCAATGTTTTTAGTAAGTTGCGGGTTTCAAATGACTCGCTCGGGTGCTACTGACGCTTATCAACAAGATTTAAGTTATTCCTTAAAATCTAATTCGTATGGAATTGGCGGAACTATTAATTTTACTGAAAATCTTAAAGTTAATCTTGGATATTTCCTAACTGCCTATACTGATTGGACAAAAGATAACATCGTAGATTACTACGGTACGGGTCTTGATGGCAAAGAGGTTTTTTCAAGAACAAGCCAAGCGTTTGGAATTGGGATAGATTTTTCATTTTGAGATTGACCAATATCAGAAAAAATATTTTTTTTGCCGCAATTTATCTTCTTTGTTTCGTGCCGTGTAAATCGGTTGCATTGTATAAGGATGAACGCCCGAATAAAAGATGGCAGTTGACAAAGTCATTGGGGTCGGTGTAAAATCTTGAACTTGTTCTAATGTTAATTTCAGTTTTTTCATCTCTTTGGAAAGATCGACCATATCTTTTTCAGTTGTTCCGGGATGACTTGATATAAAATAAGGAATCAATTGTTGCGAAAGATTGTTTTCTTGGTTAATTTTTTCAAATATAACTTTAAACTCTTTGAATAGTTTAAACGAAGGTTTGCGCATAATTTTCAATACATGTTCTGAAACATGTTCGGGCGCTACTTTAAATCTGCCTGATATATGTCTTATAATCAATTCTTTAATATAAGTATGTTGCACTTTTTTTTCATTTTCAGATACATCATTGTTCATTAAAAGGTCGTACCTAATTCCGCTGCCGATGGATGTTTTTTTAATGCCTTCTACTTTGTCGGTTTCTCTATAAATTTCTGATAGTGCCTGATGTGAGGTATCAAGATTTTTGCATATCTTGGGAAAAATACATGATGGTCGGCAACAGTTTTTGCATAGTTCGAAATCTTTTCCTTTCATACCGTACATATTTGCGCTCGGACCTCCCAAATCGGAGATATAACCTTTGAAACCATCTGTTTGTGCTATCATTTTCACTTCTTTAAGAATTGATGATTTTGAGCGGGATGATATAAATTTCCCTTGATGCGCAGAAATAGTACAAAAAGCGCATCCGCCAAAGCATCCACGATGAATAGTAACAGAATTTTTAATCATTTCAAAGGCGGGAATTGAGCCTTTTGAACGGTATCGCGGATGTGGAAGGCGGGTGAAAGGTAAATCGTAAACGGCATCCAATTCGGCAGTTGTCATTGGTTGATATGGGGGATTAACTATAATGCGTTTATTGCCAGACACTTGATGAAGTCGAGATGGCTCAAATCGATTAGATTCTTCCTCAATTATTTTGAAATTTTCTGCAAATTTAAGCTTATCTTTAAGGCAAATTTCGTGACTTGTCAATTCTATTGTATTTCTATTTTTTAGGTTTGGAATGGGGAGAGATTTATCTATCATGTATACTGTTTGCGGTATATTTTTTAATTGAGAGAATGGAACTCCTTTAAGTAGCAGTTTCACAATATCTTTAACAGGTTTTTCGCCGGAGCCATATACAATCAAATCGGCATCTGACCAATGCAAAATGCTTGGCAAAAGGATGTCTTTCCAATAATCATAATGAGTAAAACGTCTGAGAGATGCTTCAATTCCGCCGAGAACAACAGGCGTTTCAGGGAATAATTTTTTTAAGATACGTGAGTAAACGGCAGTCGCATAATCGGGTCTGAAACCTGCTTTTCCACCGGGAGTAAACGCGTCATCGCTACGCAGTCGGCGATTTGCAGTATAATGGTTAACCATTGAGTCCATATTTCCGGATGTTACACCAAAAAATAGGTTTGGAGTGCCAAGTTTTTTGAAATCGCGAAGGTCGTCTTGCCAATTTGGTTGAGGTATAATGGCAACTTTTACGCCAATTGATTCTAAAACTCTGGCAATAATAGCCGTTCCAAATGCGGGATGGTCAATATATGCATCACCCGAGAAAATAATTACATCGGGGTTGTCCCATCCTAAATTATTAATCTCTTTAGCCGAAGTTGGCAACCAATTATTTTGAGACATTGTATTTAGTTATTAGTTTTCAGTATTTAGTATTCAGTATTGAGTATTGAGTATTCAGTTTTCAGAAAAACCATTACTTATAATCAAATATTAAGCCTACATTAATTATTTAAACGCAAAAGTCGCAAAGTTGAGAACGCAAAGAACGCTATTTAGTTTTCAGTATTTAGTATTCAGTATTCAGTATTGAGTATTCAGTTTTCAGAAAAACCATTACTTATAATCAAATATTTAGCCTACATTATTTATAATTATTATTTAAACGCAAAGTCGCTAGAAACTAAAAACTATAAAACTATAAAACTGATAACTGATAACTGAAAACTGATAACTGATAACTGATAACTGAAAACTGATAACTAAAAACTGATAACTAAAAACTGATAACTGATAACTGATAACTGAAAACTGAAAACTGATAACTAAAAACTGATAACTGATAACTGATAACTGATAACTGAAAACTACACAACTTGTTTAGCTTTTTCCCAAATAATGTCCATTTCGGGAAGTGTCATCTTTTTCAAATCGAGTCCTTTTTTAATTGTTTGTTGTTCTAAATAATTAAAACGTTTAATAAATTTTCTGTTAGTTAGTTCCAATGCATTTTCGGGGTTTATATTGTACAGTCTTGCTGCGTTTATAAGTGCGAAAAATAGGTCTCCAAACTCTTCTTCGATGCCTTGTTCATCTTTTTTATCAATCTCTGCTTTCAGTTCGTCAATTTCTTCATTAATTTTGTCCCACACTTGTGAGCGTTCTGTCCAATCGAAACCTACGCCTCGGGCTTTGTCCTGAATTCTATAAGCCTTTATCATTGCGGGAAGCGATGTAGGAACGCCCTCTAAAACTGTTCGGTTGCCTTCTTTCTCTTTTAATTTTAATTTCTCCCAATTTTCTAATACTTCATTCGTATCTTTTACTTTAATTCCCGCAAAAATATGGGGATGACGGTAAATAAGTTTTTCGACAAGTCCGTTAATTACGTCTCCGATGTCAAAAAGTTCTTTTTCTTCACCTATTTTTGCATAAAAAACAATATGTAGCAAAAGATCCCCTAACTCTTTGCATATCTCGGCATTATCGTCTTTTATTATGGCATCAGCGAGTTCGTAAGTCTCTTCAATCGTTAGTGTACGTAAAGTTTCATTAGTTTGAACTTTATCCCACGGACATTTTGAACGTAAATCATCCATCACTTGAAGCAGACGTTCAAAAGATTCAGTTTTTATTTTTACAGAATTCATTGTTATTCAAATATTTATTACAACAATTTATAAATTTATTTAACAAAAATATTTTGCAAAATTAGAAATAAATAAGAAAATAGAAACGTTTTTTGTAAAAATCTGTAACCTTTTTTTCAAAAGAAAAATGAAAAGAACATTGGTAAAATAGATGTTACATATTTTCATAGTTAATACAATTTATTAAATATTGCAATCTACCCTTTTATTTTTTTTTACTTTTTTTATTCCTTCGCTTGAATTTCCAAAAATTTAATATAACTTTGCACTTTATTTTTTCAAGTTATGAAATTCTTAAAAAATATTTTTTTGTTTTATTTTAACGGCTTTAGGAGTATGCCTAAATGGGGACGTGCGGTATGGACATTGATTTTAATAAAACTTTTTTTAATATTTATTGTATTAAAACTCTTTTTTTTTCCTAACTTTTTGAAACACAATTTCAAAACGGACGAAGAAAGAGCAAAATATGTTTTTGAACAATTAACAGACAATCATTCATAATTCATAATTATTTAATAATATGTTAGAAAACATCGATTTTGCAATAGTAAATTGGTCGCGTGCACAATTTGCTTTGACGGCAATGTTTCATTGGGTATTTGTTCCACTTACGTTAGGGTTGGGATTTTTGAACGCTTTCACTGAAACCATCTATTATAAGACGGGCAACCCAGAATGGAAAAAACTGACAAAATTTTGGATGAAACTTTTCGGAATAAATTTTGCCTGCGGAGTTGCGACTGGGCTAATTCTTGAGTTTCAGTTCGGAACAAATTGGAGCAACTATTCGTGGTTTGTTGGCGATATTTTTGGTGCGCCTCTTGCCATCGAAGGAATTATAGCATTCTTTATGGAATCAACTTTTGTCGCCGTAATGTTTTTTGGGTGGGAAAAAGTTAGCAAAAGATTTCACCTCGCATCGACATGGTTAACGGCCATAGGTGCAAATCTATCGGCAGTTTGGATTTTGGTAGCAAATGGTTGGATGCAAAACCCCGTAGGAACCGCATTTAACCCTGATACTGCCCGTAATGAAATGACAAATTTTTGGGAAATAATTTTTTCTGAAACAGCCTTAAATAAATTTTTCCACAGCACAACTTGTGGATTTGTTCTTGCGGCAGTTTTTGTTATTGGAGTTAGTTCCTGGTTTTTATTGAAAAATCGCGAAATTTTGTTTGCCAAAAGAAGTATCGTGGTAGCTGCCGTTTTTGGACTAATTAGTTCGATTATTATTGTTGTTTCAGGTGATAAAACTACAAAACACGTTGCCGAAGTACAACCAATGAAACTTGCTGCAATGGAATCACTTTACGAAGGTACTGAAAATGCGCCGTTAGTGGCTTTTGGTATACTTAGCGGTAAAGAAACTGAAAAAAATATCACCGCCGATAGCAATGCCGACTTTCTTTTTAAAATTGAAATACCCGGTATGCTCTCATTTTTATCGTTCAATGACAGTCAATCTTTTGTTGCGGGCATCAAAGATTTGGTCCTAGGAAACGAAGAACGAGGTATTTTGTCATACACAGAAAAAATTGAGCGTGGACACGAAGCCCGACAAACTTTGCTTGCATACAAAAATGCCAAAGAAGAAAATCCAAATAGCGAACTTACCGCTTATCTGAAAGAAAAACTTAATGACCAAACGTTTATAAATGAATATTTTACATATTTCGGTTATGCGCCTTATTATGACGAAAACCCCGAAATATTGCAGCAGAACGCTTTTAAAATGGTACCTCCAATTTCGCTTACTTTTTATTCGTTTCGAATTATGGTGATGCTTGGATTTTATTTTGTTCTGTTGTTTGTAGTTGTTTTGTTTTTAATTTTTAAAGATAAATTACATACAAAACGCTGGCTACTACTAATTTTGATATTTTCAATTCCTCTGCCTTATATTGCGGGTATGGCAGGTTGGATTGTCGCTGAAGTTGGTCGTCAACCTTGGGCAATTCAGGATTTGATGTCGGTAGTAGTTGCTATTTCTAAAATTGAAACAAGTTCTGTTATGATAACTTTTTCATTATTTGCCGTTCTGTTCTTTGTTTTATTTATAGCGGAAATGATGATTTTACTTAAGCAAATTAAAATTGGACCTAAAATAGAGGAGGAAAATAGTAATGTTTGAAACACTTTCACACTTAACGCTTCAACAATATTGGTGGATAATAATTTCACTACTCGGAGCAATTTTGGTTTTCCTGATGTTCGTACAAGGAGGACAAACTTTATTGTTTTCCTTAGGAAAATCTGATGATGAAAAAACATTGTTAATCAACGTTTTAGGAAGTAAATGGGGATTAACATTTACTACGTTAGTAACTTTTGGCGGAGCATTTTTTGCGTCATTTCCGTTGTTTTATAGTACAAGCTTTGGTGGCGCGTACTGGGTATGGATGATTATTCTTTTGGCATTCGTACTTCAGGCATTCGGTTTTGAATTTCATAAAAAACCTAACAATCTTTTCGGCGACAAAACGTATGAATTATTCTTATTTATCAACGGATTTATTGGAACTATTTTTATAGGAACTGCCGTGGCAACATTTTTTACGGGGTCTCCATTCTCAGTAAATTCCTTAAATTTGTCCCAATGGGAAACGCCATGGCACGGACTCGAACTTGCACTCAACATTCATAATATAACATTAGGATTGACAGTTTTTTTCCTCGCTCGTACACTCGCATTATTATACTTTTTATTGACCGTCAATAATGAAAATATCGAAAAACGGATTCATAAACAGTTGTTATTTAACGCTATTCCTTTTGTTCTGTTTTTTCTTATTTTTGTAATATGGTTATTAATCAGAAGTGGATTTGCAGTAAACCCAATGTCGGGTGAAGTTTTTATGTTACAACACAAATATTTACTTAACCTATTAGAAATGCCTTTAATATTGATATTTTTCATTATAGGAGTATTGCTTGTTCTTTTCGGAATTATTATTAGTCTTCTGAAAATCAATAACAAAGGTATATGGTTTTCTGCAACAGGTACCATTTTGACCGTTTTTTCGCTGTTAATCATTGCAGGATTTAACAATACAGCCTATTATCCCTCAACTTTTGATTTGCAAAGTTCACTAACTATTATGAACTCCTCCTCAAGCCATTTTACTTTAAAGGTTATGAGTTATGTATCTCTTACTATACCCTTTGTTATTGCATATATTTGGTATGCTTGGCGAGAACTGACTAAGAAGTAGGGAGTAGGGAGTAGTCAGTAGTCAGTAGGGGACTTGAGATAATATAAGGAAAAAGAACTACCAAGTTAGGAGTTCTGAAATTATATACCAAAAAGGTATAAAATATGGTCATTTTCGATTTTATTAGGTATCGTACAGATGGACAGCCGTAGGTCTCTGCTCACTATATTATTTTAATTCTCAGCCTGATAATAGTTCCTTTTTCTTTTTCGGAATTAATAATTAATTCGCTGCCAATTTGTTCGGCGCGCCGCTTTATGTTTACTATTCCGTTGCGTGAGGATGGCGATGTGGGGTCAAAACCGCAGCCATCATCTTGTATTAAAATTTCTAAGTCGTGAGTTTTTGAAAAATCAATAGTAAGATTTTTGCAACCCGAATGTTTGACTGCATTATTAATTGATTCTTTGACTATTAGGAAAATATTGCGCCGTTGGTCCATCTCCAATTTTATGGAATGAATAGAATCTTCGGCTTGCATGTTTAAGGCAATATTTTTCGATTCACACAATGGAATAGCATATTCACGCAATCGCACCAACAAACTCGATAGTGAATCGTTCTTTGGGTTTACCGACCATATTATATCGTCCATAGAACTGAGAACAACTTTTGAATCGGTACCTATTTTGCTCAAGGCTTTTGCCAATGCCGATTCTTGAGCATGTTGACTTGCAATTTCGCTGATTAAATTAATGCTACTCAGTGTTGAGCCAATATCATCGTGCAAGTCGGAGGCAATACGAGTTCGCATACGTTCCATTTTTAATATTTGACGTAAACGGAATTTATGGAGAGCGTATAACAAAGATACTATTGCAATTGCGATAAGCGAATAAAACCAAATTGTTTGATAATAGGCAGGGCGGATACGAAATGAAAACGATGTCTCTTCTCCGATAAACGTTTCGGCTCCAACCATTGCTGCTCGCACTTTAAAAGTATATCGTCCGGGGCGTAATGTAGCAAACTCAACGTAAACTCTTTCTGACAAAACGCTCCAATCATGGTCGGCATTTTCCAATTTGTATTGGTATCTGACGTTGTCGGCATTATTGAATATAATAGCGGCATATTCAATGGTGATATTATTTTGTCCAAAGGCAAGAGTGAGATTATTTGTATTTGCTGAAATTTCAGAATTGACAACGCCATTTATCAATAAATTAGTAATTATTACTTTTGGCGCAAATTCCTCCTTTTCTTGATAGTATTGCGCTTGTGTAACAAAAATACCTTCTTCGGTTAAAAGGTATAATCTGTCGCCTATTTGCAAAGGTGAAGATGAAATGCCCTCCATTCTTGGATTCACATCAAACTTGTCAATTGACTCAACGCCAGAACTGTCGGTTCTTAGAATACTAATTCCTCTTTGCGTTAAAAACCATACGTTTCCGTTATCATCAAAGTCAATACCATAAACATTATTGGACAAAAGACCGTCTGCCGTTGAATATAACTTGTAGGAAACCACTCCATTACAGTTAATTGCGAGTTTATAAACACCCGTGTATAGTGATGAAAACCAGAGATTTCCCTCTTTGTCGAACGACATATCTCGAATTGTCGCTGTAACAAAAGTGGTATCGGCAATAAGTGATTTGTAAACCGTTTTGACATCGAATAGAATTTTGTTTTTTTCGTTTCGGGATATAACACCGCGATAAAGCCCATTTGCGTAGTCTCCACACCAATAGTAGCCATATTTGTCACGAATTATTCGCCGAGGACTTAACGATACCGAATCGGGATGATTAAACGTGATTGGTTGAAATTGACCGTTGTTGTAATTACACAATTTATTCACGGAGCAAATCCACACGCCTTCACTATCTGCTGTCAGAGCGTGTAAAAGTCCCACCACACGATGCGTTTGATAATCGGCAACTTTTTCTAATTTTCGCATATCAGGTAATGATTTTGAAATGGGCATCTTGTATAGTCCTAAATCATTGGATATTAACAAGTCATTATTAATGATTTCTAAAGACCTTATGCCGACTACTTCTATTGGACTGCCACTCAAACTAACAGGAATCAATTTATCGTTATGATATAGATAGATAGCACTTCGCGAGTATATCCACAATCGATGAAACTCATCTGCGGTTATATTTGAAGCATCTTTAAACAGAATGCCATTATTAGCAATAGCGAAATTATCAAAATCCTTAATCATACTAATTCCGTTGATGGTTCCAAACCAATAATTGCCTTCTTTGTCTTGCATCATTCGGGTTACAGACGATGAAATTAATCCATTTTCTTGTGTAAGATGTAATGTGATAGAATCTCCTTTTGTTCTGAAAACCCCATAAGAATCTGTTGGTATCCAAAGATTTTTATCTTTATCTAACATCATCTGACTGATATAAATATCTTTCAACTGTTGGAAGGGCTGTTCGATGATATAGTCGGTATCTAATCGTGCTGGTTGGTTCCATTTTATCCTAAAATATCCCTGTACAGTTGCTATATGTAGCGTTCCATCGTCATCTAAAAGAATCGTATCAACCAATTTATCTTTTAGTTCGGGGAAAAAGAACGGTTCGTATCCTGTATCACTAATTTGCATAAATCCTACTCCAAAACGCCCACCAAACCATATACGGTTTTCTTTATCAATTCCCAATGAATTAAATATACTCATTGTGTTCCCATAATCATAAATTTGACTCATCACACCATCTTTGATAAGAAAAAGAGAACGTCCTGTACAAGCCAAAATACTGTTATCGGAAAAAGTTTTTACTACTTTGAAAATATTTTTTCCAACTGCAACTGCATCTCCTTCTAAAAACTGCTTAAACTGCCCGTCGTCCTGCTGAACAAATATTCCCTGCATATAACTTGCCGCAATAATATTTCCATCCTGCGTTGTTGCAAAATGAGTTACTAATGTAGGATTGTCGTATATCTCATCTATTGCCTTGTGATAGAAAGTTTTACCGTCAAAACGAGTAACTCCCAGAATTGAACCTATCCATATATATCCATATTTATCCTGCTTCATGGCATAAATGTCATTATTTAACAGTCCATTTTGGGTAGTATAATTTTTAAATAGATAATATTTTCCGGGCGAAGTTTGTGAAGTTTGCGAAATTATAGATAAACTACTCGTAAACAACAATATAGATACAAAAATGTGTTTTTTCATATTATAGTATTCAGTTATCAGTATTCAGTTATCAGTATTCAGTTATCAGTATTGAGTATTCAGTATTCAGTATTCAGTATTGAGTATTCAGTATTCAGTATTGAGTATTCAGTTTTCAGTTATCAGTTTTGAGTATTGAGTATTCAGTATTCAGTATTCAGTATTTAGTATTTAGTATTTAGTATCTCACTGACTACTCGCTACTCACTACTCACTACTCACTACTCACTACTCACTACTCACTACTTACTAAATGCAAAAGTATATTAAAATTATAAGATTTCCAAAATAATTCGTGATATTTATTGAAAAAAATTTGTGAAAATCTGTGAAAATCTGTCAAATCTTTGTCCTCTGTGTGATATATAAACAAATGGTGTAATTCGTTAGTTATTTACTCATTTTTCTACTAAGGTTGTTTTGTTAAATAAATTAGGTAATTCTAATTTCTAAACTCTTCTTATTCACTTATTCACTCTTTCACTGAATACTGAAAACTAAAAATTACATATTTTCCAAAGAAAATCGTTTTGGTTTTTATGTATCTTACATTGGATTTATCAAAATGAATACTTTATCCGTGCAAAGCCCATCAAGATATTCGTATTTCCGAGTGTAGAGTTCTTTCCATTCGTTGCGAATTCTCTACTATTAACTAATGTCAATTATACACAAACGGAAAAATAATTTCAAAATTTATACAAAAACAAACAACCTTCGTGCGACTTTGAAAAAAACTTTGTGTGACTTCGTGGTAAACAAATCTAACCACAAAGGAACACAAAGAATTAGTGGTTTGTGGTTATTTTTTCAAAGATATTCTGTGTCATCTGTGTGTAAAAATCCATTTTTTTAGGAATAAAAAAGTCTAAATGAAAAGACATTTTTAATTTTATTTTTCAAAAAATTCATCTACTTTTGCAAAATGATTATAAAAAAAATTAGTGTAAATTAATGTAATTCGTGGCTAAAAAAATAAAAAAATGAAAAAAGCAGTTATTTTATTATCGGGAGGATTGGATTCTGCGGTTGTTTTGTGGTTAGCGCGTAGCAAAGGATATGAACTTTATACGTTATCTTTCGATTATGGACAAAAACATTTAAAAGAATTAGAATCTGCAAAAAAATTGGCTGAATTGGCGGGTGTTAAATTACATCAAATAATTACTTTGAAATTGGATCAATGGGGAGGCTCCTCACTTACCGATATATCAAAGGAAATAGAAAATGGAAATTTAAAACGCAACGAGGCTCCTTCAACTTATGTTCCTGCAAGGAATATGATTTTTTTGTCAATTGCTGCCTCTTTTGCTGAAACAATAGGTGCTTCAGATATTTTTATTGGAGTTAGCGAAGTTGATTATTCTGGATATGTTGATTGCCGAAAAGAATTTATTGACGCAATGCAAAATGCTATTAATAAAGGAACTGAATCGTGTGTTACAAAAAAAAGTCCAATAACTATTCAAGCGCCATTTATCGATAAAACAAAAACCGAAGAAATTTTGCTTGCCTTGGAACTTGGCGTACCGATAGAACATACGTGGAGTTGCTACAAAGGCGGAGATGTACCGTGCGGAAAATGCGATAGCTGTTTGTTGCGTGAAAAAGCTTTTAAAGAAGCTGAGTTTAGATATTAGATTTCAGATATAAGAATTGTAGCCACAAGGCATGTGACTATAAAACTATAAGACTATAAAACCATAAGACTATAAAACTACTGACTACTAACTACTAACTACTAACTACTTACTACTAACTACTAACTACTGACTACTAACTACTAACTACTGATAACTAAAAAAAGAGATGGCAATTGAATACAGATATGATGGTACTTTTCAGGGATTTCTTACTGCTGTTTTTGATGTTTACAGCCGCAAAGAACAGCCCGAAGCAATTTTGCGTTTGGACGATTCCACACTACTTTTTTCAGAAAAATATAAAGTAGAAACAGACTTAAAAAAGTCGGAACGTGTGTGGAATGGAATTATAAAAACGGGTGGTGCAAAAACAGGTAAACAGGTGTATTTAACTTTTTTATCATGCGAGAAAGATATTGAAATGACACTTTTACGATATATTCAGCATCTTTTTGCTCTCAAAAGAAGTATAATGGGTGATTTCACAAATCCAGACGTTTTAAAGGTACATCAACTTTGTCGAACAGTATCCAAAGAATCTCACCGAGTATTGATGTTTTTGCGCTTTGAGCAGGCAGCTGACGGAACTTTTTTTGCACCTTATGCCCCTAAATACGACGTATTGTCCCTTACATTATCACACTTTAAATCTCGATTTACAGACCAAAAATGGCTCATTTATGATACATTGAGAAACTACGGCTTTTATTATGATACAAAAAAAATCGAACAAGTAGAAATCAATGACCCCGCTTTTAACGAAAAAACGGGGAAACTACTTGCAGATATTAGTCACCTTGACGAAGATAGATGGCAAGAAATTTGGCGCGCATATTTCAAAAAAATTGCAATTGCAGAACGAAAAAACCTTAAACAACAATTAAATTTTATGCCTAAAAGGTTTTGGAAATATTTAACAGAAAAGATGTGAGAGTTAAAGTATTATTATCGCCGAGACGCACGTCCGTGCGTCTGTACGGGCGCACGGACGTGCGTCTCGGCATCCCTGCTAAAAATCAAGTTTCATTTGAATTGCATTAGGAATAGCTTTCGGAGGATTCTTTGTTGTCAGTATCATACGCATAATTTCGGGGTTAAAATCTTGGACAGATTTTGAATTCAGTTCGCCGCATGTTAAAAAATATTTTGCCCGTTTCATAACTATGCCCATTTTTTTCAGATTTTCTGAATTAAGCTTGTTGAAACGGCGTGCCATTAAAATCATCTTTGCAGATTTGACACCAACACCGGGAATGCGTAAAAGTAAATGATAATCGGCTTTATTAACGTCAACGGGGAAAAGATGCGGATTTCGCAACGCATAACTCAATTTTGGGTCTAATTCTAAATCTAAATTAGGATGATTGTCGTTCACTATTTCGTCAACAGTAAATTCATAAAAACGGAGCAACCAATCTGATTGATATAAACGATTTTCTCGTTTCAAAGGAGGTGCCGAAATGGCAGGTAACCTATTGTCATACAAATTAGTAGGATTATAGCCCGAATAGTAAACTCTTTTAAGTTGATTTTTTATATATAAGTATGATGAAAGGTTCAAAATTTGTTTATCAGAATCGGGAGTTGCGCCAATAATTAATTGAGTACTTTGTCCTGCGGGGGTAAAGAGTGGAGCGTGTCGCATTTTGCGCCGTTCCTCCCTATTTTCTTCGATGCCTGTTTTAATTAGATTCATTGGCTGAATAACACTTTTGTAATCTTTTTCGGGTGCAAGAATTTTTAGGTTAGTTTCAGATGGAATTTCAATATTAACGGATAATCGGTCGGCATAAAGCCCTGCTTCCCTTATTAAGTCGTTATTTGCACCGGGTATTGCCTTAAGGTGAATATATCCGTTGAATTTATGTAATAATCTTAAATCTTTTGCAATGTTTGACATTTGTTCCATTGTATAGTCGGCGCTCCGTATTACACCCGAACTTAAAAACAACCCTTCGATATAATTTCTTCTATAAAAATTTATTGTAAGGTCGACCACTTCTTTAACTGTCAGGCTTGCTCTTGGAATATCGTTAGAGCGCCTATTTATACAATATGCGCAATCATAAATGCAATAGTTTGTATAAAGAATTTTGAGTAGCGAGATACATCGTCCGTCTTCTGTAAAACTGTGGCAAATACCAGATTTAGCAGCGTTCCCAATTCCGCCGGGTATATTTTGCCTTCTACTCCCACTTGACGAACAAGAAACATCATATTTTGCTGCGTCAGCTAATATTTCCACTTTTTTTAACGTATCCATCTCGTATCAATATTATTTATAACTGATTAACTATAATTATTTTTTATAATAAAGTGCAAATATAAATGAAAAAAAATTTTTTTTATGATTTCAATGAAAAAAATTACTACTTTTGTGAAATTTTTAAAACTTAATTTATGGGACCATTGTTAGTATCATTAGGAATTGTATTGATTTTGGTTATATTGGTAATATCCAAATATAATCGTTTGGTAAAACTAAGAAATAATCGGGAGAATGCCTTTGCCGATATTGACGTTCAATTGAAACAACGTCATGATGTTATACCACAGTTAGTTGCGACTGTAAAAGGTTATGCTGCTCACGAAAAAGAGACATTAGATTTGGTTGTCAGTGCTCGAAACGGAGCAATGAACGCCAGAACTATTGACGAAAAAATTGTCGCTGAAAATGCACTCTCGTCCGCACTTTCAGGACTGAAAATTACTCTTGAGGCATATCCCGATTTAAAAGCAAACACGAATTTCCATCAATTACAAGAAGAAATTGCTGACATCGAAAACAAATTGTCAGCGGTAAGACGTTATTTTAATTCGGCAACAAAAGAATTAAACAATGCAGTTGAAACGTTCCCGTCAAATATTATCGCAGGAATGTTCGGTTTCAAAAAACAGATGATGTTCGACTTAGGAACAGAACGTCCTACTTTGGAAAAAGCGCCGCAGATAAGTTTCTGAAACATAAATATTTAAGATCATGAAATATATCGGGATTCAAACGCAAAAGAGGCGTAATAATGCCCGTTCTCTTTTGCTATTAATACTTTTTCCATGTTTGGTAATCTTTTTGACTTTTTTGTTTTCATTTTTGTTGATGTTACCTGCATTCTTAGAGTTTGAAAGTTTCGATTTAATGGCAGAATCTTTTTATATAACGTTAGGATTTTTACCTGTTGTTATTTTGGGCGTACTTATCTGGTTTTTAATTGCTTATTTTGTAAATGTCCGAATAATAAATTCTGCAACAGGTGCACGTCCTTTGGAAAGGCGCGAAAACAAAAGAGTTTACAACCTTGTCGAAAATCTTTGCATGGCAGAAGGTATGAAAATGCCTAATGTACAAGTGATTGAGGATAGTTCTTTGAACGCCTACGCCAGCGGTATAAACAACAAAACTTTTACTGTAACACTTTCACGTGGAATTATCGACAAATTAGAAGACTCCGAATTAGAAGCCGTAATAGCACACGAATTGAGCCACATAAAAAATCGTGATGTACGTTTATTAATAGTTTCAATTGTTTTTGTAGGAATTTTTTCACTTATATCACAAATGGCAATTCGTATGCTTCGATTTTCTTCCTTTAAAAGTAGCAACAATAAAAACAGCGGAGCAGCGATTATGTTAATTGCTTTTGTAGTTGCAATTATTGGATATTTTTTTGCAAGTTTAATGCGTTTTGCCATTTCGCGACAGCGAGAATATCTTGCCGACGCGGGCGCAGCGCAAATGACCAAAAACCCATTAGCATTAGCAAGTGCACTCCGTAAAATATCAAAAGACCCCGCAATTGAAGCCGTGAAAAGAGATGACGTTGCGCAACTTTTTATCGAACATCCAAAAGAAAAAAAGAAAAGTCTATTTAGCGGGTTGATCGGACTTTTTGCTACACATCCTCCTATTAATAAAAGAATTGATGTTTTAGAACAATTTTAGCTTGAGCGGTGCATGTTAGATATTACAAATATTACAGATTAAACCGTATTTATGGGATAGCAGGAAATTTATTTGGGATTTTTCTGATACTGCTCGGGTTTTACACAATTTTCAAATCGTGGTCAGGGATTTTATTTGTTATTGTCGGTTCTTTTATGGTTTTTACTGTTACCGCATCTGTGGTAGATTTCAAAAAATATAGAATTTCTTTTCCTTATTTAATATCGGGACTTATTATTGTAGGAGACTGGGTCTACGTCAGACGAGACATGGAACTCGTTCTTATTGAAACTAAAAAACCTTATAAAGTGCGATGTTCCAGCAATAAAGTGATTGATGTTAGCAACGCTAAATATTTGATTTTTCTATTTGACAAAAAAAAACAAAAACAATTTTTGATTTTAAAAACTAAATCCAAAGAAAAAGCCGAAGACGAATTAGCCCATTTAAGCGACATGCTCGGAATTCATTCAAAAGAAAATATTAAAACAACCCCCAAAAAAATTCTAAAAATATTATAAGGTAGTTTTTAGTTTTCAGTTTTCAGTTATCAGTTATCAGTTATCAGTTATCAGTTATCAGTTATCAGTTTTCAGTTTTCAGTTTTCAGTTTTTAACCACAAAGTACACAAAGAATGCACAAAGAGCACTAGTTGATATCAGTGACCATTCACTCATTCACTTATTCACTTATTTACTCATTCCCTCATTTACTATTATTCACTCATTCACTCAATCCCTCATCCCTTGTCCCTTATCCTCTCAATTCTGCTCCCAACTCTTTATTGAAGGCTTGAGTCAAATTGCTCATAATACGTTCTATTTGTTTGTCGTTCAAAGTGTTTGTTTTATCTTCTAAAAAGAAAGAAACTGCGTATGATTTTTTCTCTTTTGGAATTTTTTCACCTGTATAAACATCAAATAATGCGATTCTTTTTAAAAATTTCTTTTCGGTACGGAATGCTATTTGCTCAATTTCAGAAAATTGCAGTGAATGGTCGACAAGAAGAGCTAAGTCGCGCCGTACCTCCGGAAATTTTGGTAACTCGTTAAATGCTACACTATTATTGTCAGACATTTTTACAATGTTATCCCAAGAAAACTCAGCAAAATATACATCACTATTTATGTCAAACATTTTCAATAACTTAACATCAACAATTCCAATGGTCAATATTGTTTTATTTTGAATAGAGTATTCCAAACCATCCGAAAAAATGTCAGAATTCGCGTTATTAATCTGAAAAATGTTTTTATTTATATTAAGTCTTTGCAAAATATTTTCGCAATGCGTTTTGATGTCAAAAAAAGAGACTTCTTTTGCGGGAGTATTCCAATTAGGGGTGAAGTTTAATCCTGTCATAAAAAGGGCAAGACGGCGAAACTCTGGATAGTTGTTTAAATATGATTTATTGCCCTGATTATCAAAATAGCAATTTCCAAATTCAAAAAATTTGAGGTCGGGTCTTTGTCGGTTTTTGTTTCTTTCAATTGCTTCTAATCCACCGAACAGCAAAGTTTGTCTCATAACATTTAAGTCGGCACTTAAAGGGTTTGCCAATTCAATCGATTGGGATTTTGGATAAGTATTAGAATTTTCGTAATAAGTTGCTTTTGTTAACGAGTTGCTCATTATTTCCCTAAAACCCGCACCAATAAGTTGAGAGGAAATGATATTTTCCTTCAATCTGAAGTCAGGTTTTGTGGAATATACTACCGATGAATTGAGTTTTTCAGGAAATTCGATATTATTATATCCGAAAACACGTAAAATTTCCTCAACAATATCTGCTTCTCTTGTAACATCAACGCGATAAGGCGGAACGGAAACCAAAAGGTGGCTATAAGTTTCAGAAACAATAGTTATTTCCAAAGAATTTAATGTTTGTTTCAGAGTTCTTTTTTCTATTTCTTTGCCTATCAGTCTGTTAATGTAATCAAAAGTAATTTTTATTTCAATATTTTTAATAGGATTCGGGTAAACATCAACAATATCGGAGGAAATGAAACCACCTGCCACTTCTTTAATTAGCGTTGCGGCTCTTTTCAGTGCAAAAATTGTAATATTGGGGTCGCTACCTCTTTCAAAACGAAACGAAGCATCGGTAAAAAGTTGGTGTTTCCGAGAAGTTTTCCTTATATATATAGGGTTGAAACAGGCACTTTCTAAGAAAATTTTGGTAGTTTGTTCAGACACTCCACTTTCGATTCCACCGAAAACTCCTGCAATACACATTGGTTTTGTTTGATTGCAAATCATTAAATCATGCGTTGATAGTTCTCGTTTTTTTCCGTCTAAAGTAACAAAAGGTGTTCCTTCGGGTAACGTTTTGACAATGATATGATTACCCTCTATTTTATCACCGTCAAAAGCATGTAGTGGTTGCCCGCATTCGTGTAAAACAAAATTTGTAATATCAACCACGTTGTTAATTGGTGTCAAACCAATGCTTTTCAACCTATTTTTAAGCCAATCAGGTGATTCGTCAATTTTTAAGTCTGAAATTGTAACTCCTGAATATCGCGGACATGCATCAACGTTTTCAATTGAAATTTTTACAGGAAAGTTCTGATTATCAACCTCAAAATCGTCTACTGAAGGATATTTTATTTTAATATCTGGATTAGTCAAACTCAATTTAGCAACTAAATCTCGTGCAATTCCTATATGTGATGCGGCATCTATTCTGTTTGGAGTCAAATCAATCTCAAAAATTGTATCTGTTTCAGTTTTAAAATATTGCGCAGCGGATGTTCCAACAATAGCATCGTCATTAAGAACCAAAATTCCTTCGTGGCTTGAACCGATACCTATTTCATCTTCGGCACAAATCATTCCTTCGGACAATTCGCCCCTAATTTTCGATTTTTTTATTGTAAATTTTTCGTTGTCCTTATACAAAATCGTATCTACTTTTGCGACAACTACTTTTTGACCAGATTTGACGTTTGGTGCGCCACAAACAATATTCAAAGGCGTTTCGTCACCAACATCGACAGTTGTAACTGTAAGTTTATCGGCATTAGGGTGTTTTTCGCAAGAAAGCACTTTTCCTATTACAAGCCCTTTGAGTCCACCTTTTATGGTTTCAAATTCTTCAATACTGCCGGTTTCTAAACCTAATGAAGTTAAAATTTCTGCAGTTTCATTTGCAGTTTTATTTATTTCAACATAATTTTTTAACCAATTGTATGAAATTTTCATAATTTATATCGATTATTTTGTAAAAAATTTTGGCGCAAAAATAATTAATGTTGCTTTAATGACAAAATAAATTTCGAAAGTTATGATGTAATTCTAAAATTTATCAATTTTTACATAAAAAAAGTAGAAATGTGTGAATGTATGAATGTGTGAATGAGAGTAGGGCAAATCTGCGTGTTTGCATTCATGTAAAAGGACACTCTGTGGGACCAGCATCGAAAAATTTGAAAAAAAATACAAAAATTTAAGAAAATATAAAGAAAAAAATAACGTTTACTCAAACGTAAAATCGGTTAATTTTTAGAACGTGGCACAATTATGGCAATAAGTAAAACAAATAGAATTATCAAAACTTGCAAATTTTGCGAGTTTTGATAATTTATTGTATCTTTCCTCTGAAAAAAATATTTTTTCATTGTACTCGCTTGGAATTTAAAAAATTTCATATACTTTTGCATTTTGATTTGACTGAAAAATTACAGACTATGATTGAATAATTAATTGATGAGAATAATAACGTATAAAGCGATTGTACAATATTCAGCCTTGCATCCTGATGCAAAGCTTGCATTGGATGAATGGTATTTAAAAGTAGAACAAAGCCATTGGAGGAGTTATGCCGATGTAAAAAAAACATTTAATAGTACAGACAGCGTTGGAAATAAAAGATATGTGTTCAATATTAAAGGTAATTCATACAGAATAATTGCATTAATTTTGTTTGGTCCAAAAATTGTCTATATTCGTTTTATAGGTACACATTCTGAATATGAAAAAATTAAAGATTGTTCCAAAATTTAAAAATTTAATATTATGAAACTAATTGCAAATAAAACTGAATACGAAGCCGTGATGAGTAGAGTTGACGAACTTGTTGAAATTGTTGATGATGATACGCCGCCAACTGACAGAAATTACATAGAATTAGACTTTCTTACCGATTTGGTGGTTGCTTACGAAAAAGAACATTTCCAAATTGGTAAACCGTTCCTAAAAAATGTTTTAGATAATAAAATGGCTTATAGTGAAGTATAAATAATACAAATATATAGTGCTAACGAGCACTGTATTAGATAGATAAATAGCGAATGCTATTAGTTCTTGAGTATCATTTCCACATATAATCTGATTTATCAGGTTATAGCATAGAGAACGAAAATAAAGAAAACGTCGTAGTTGCGGCGTGGAAAACTTGTTAAATGCTAAGGGCGTGGAAACCTGATACTCAGACAAAAAGAAAAAATTCCACGCTTTTTTATTTGTCAAAAAAGTACATTGAAATATTGAAACCAAAATTGGAGAAAAGAGACGAGAGAAAAAAATTTCATCAAAAAGATTATTTTGTAAAATTATTGTTTTATCTTTGCACTTTTATTGAAAAAATTTAAAGAAAAAAAATAGTGTAATTTATTAAAAGACAATAAAATGTAGAAAATAATAATTGAGTTTATCGCTTTATTCTCAAATTGTTGAAATCTAGTAAGTTTCTTTGGTGAATGAGGATAAGAGAAAGATAGTTCACGCTGCATGCGTGAATTGTTTGCGCTTATTTATTCACAAAGGAATTACTAGAGCCTAACAATAGAAATAAGCAATCATTTGAAAACAGTTCACGTTTTTTTATTTATATATGTAAAACATTGAAAATTAGAAATTTATAGATAATTCATTTATTACTCACAACTTTTAAAAAATTAAACAAATGGTAAAATTGAATTCAAAAACGGGCAGCGCGAGGTGGAACTTTGCAGCAGCTCAAAGGTACGCACAACCATCGGTTGCAAAAATTGAAGCCAACCCAAATGGTACACGCGTAGTGGCAAACCTATGTGTTTGTCCAAATGAAATGGCGTATACAATACGCCAAAATGTACGGGCGAATAACATTCGCCTAAATAATGTACGGGCAAACCTGCGTGTTCGCCCAAATGTCCACATTGTACCTCAAAAAACATCAATGGGAACAATGAAGACACCCTGTTTTGAAATGGCTACCCTTGCGGCAGACCACACAAAGAAACTAAAAAAACTGAAACCCCACCAATCAGTTTTGAAGTTTCTCACTTATTCTGTTATTTTGCTATTGATGCTTTTGCCTTTTAAAACATCCGCACAATTCTCCGGCGGAACAGGTACCGAAAGCAACCCATACATTATTACAACGCCCGCAGAGTTAGCGCAATTGGCAACGTATGTTAATGCGGGAAACGCTACCTACAACGACAAACATTACAAATTAAACAACGACCTGAGTCTATCAGATTATCACGCTGGCGAAGGTTGGACACCGATTGGTTTGCGCTATTTTCCTGATACTAATATGCCTTTTAAAGGCGTTTTTGACGGAAATGGAAAAAAAATTACTGAACTTTATATGAATAACACATCCACAGATATCACTTATGTTGGTTTGTTTGGAAATGTAGAGAATGGAACAGTAAAAAATCTTGGAGTTGAAAATGTATCCATCACTTTCACAGGGGACCAAAATAGATATGCAGGTGGGATTGTGGGATTAAGTCTTGCTAATAGTAATATAACAAATTGTTACACAACGGGTTATATCGAAACTTCATCTTCATCAACCACCAATTCTCGTGCAGGTGGGATTGTATGCTTTAATGAAGGAACAGTATCAAATTGTTATTCAACATGTTCTGTAAGTGCAGACGATATAGCTGGTGGTGTTGCGGCAATAAATGGCGGCGGTAGCATATTAAATAGTCATTCAACATGTGCTATTAATTCTGGAAGCTTCGCAGGTGGTGTGGCAGGATATAATCAGTCAGATGGTATTGTGTCTTATTCTTATTCTACTGGATCAGTCACTAGTGGTTCCTGGTATGCTGGAGGTGTTGTTGGTATTTTGATTCAAAATTCTTCAGTTTCGCATTGTTATTCTACTGGTTCTGTCAATGGTACTAGTGAAGTAGGTGGTGTGGTAGGTAGATGTGACAATTCTTCAATTTCGCATTGTTATTCAACTGGTTCGGTCAATGGTATTAATTATGTAGGTGGTGTTATTGGATTTTTGAATCAAAATTCTTTTGTTTCGCATTGCTATGCAACTGGCTCTGTCAATAGTAGTGATGTTGCTGGCGGCATTGTTGGTTGGAGTGAAAGTTCTTCTGTGTCTAATTGTTATTCGACAGCAATTGAGATTAGAGCACAAATGGGCGATGTCGGTGCTGGTGGTATTGTTGGAGTCAACAATAACAATTCATCTGTTTCGAACTGTTATTCAATAGGTTATGTATATAGTGTTGCTCCTAATAGCACTAGTCGGGCAGGTGGTATAGTGGGCTCCAATCAAAATT
>WRMI01000028.1 GCA_009777175.1 Marinilabiliaceae bacterium | reverse complement strand
TTTCAAGCGAAAACAAAACAATAAGTGAAACTTTGCACGTATTACTAAAATCTAAATTTTACGAATTTGACAAAAAGAAACAATTAGGATTTTTTACAATAAATACTGCAGAATTTAATGATAATCAGAAAGCACACGACCAATTTTGGGCAATATATAAACGTCCACCTGCAGAAGAATATTGGGGTTATATTACTGACCGCCGCGATTTAATTGTGCCTCAAGATGTTAGGGAGCGTAAAGGCAGTTTTTACACACCGACAAAATGGGTTGAGTTGTCTCAAAAGTATCTTGCAGATGTTTTTGGCGTGGACTGGCAAGACGAGTTTTATGTCTGGGATTGTGCTGCGGGAACAGGAAATCTTATTGTAGGATTAACCAATAAATACAATATATGGGCATCTACATTAGATAAACAAGATGTTGCAGTAATGAAAAACCGTATCAAAAACGGTGCAAACTTATTAGAAAGCCACGTTTTTCAGTTTGATTTTTTAAATGATGATTTTTCGCAACTGCCCAAAAGTTTGCAAGATGTTATTAATGACCCCAAACTGCGTAAAAAACTGATAATTTATATTAATCCGCCGTACGCGGAGGCTCCTAAACGCAGTTTTTATGAAGAATCAAAAAGAGCAGTTGAACAATCAAAAATGAATGCTAAATATGCAGATATTTTGGGACAAGCAAATAGAGAAGTTTTTGCGCAATTTTTCACAAGAATATACATGGAAATTCCTGACGCAATACTTGCCCATTTTTCAACAATTAAAATATTACAAGGTCAGCATTTTGTAAAATATAGAAATTTTTTTCTTGCAAAATTAATAAAAATGTTTACTTGTCCTGGAAATAGTTTTGACAATGTTTCGGGGAGTTTTCCCATCGGATTTATGATTTGGGATACTAAAAGTAAAGAAAAATTTAATCATATCGTAGCCGATGTTTATAATAGAGAAGGAAAAAAAATAAGCAAAAAGAATTTTTATGCCTACGATGACAGTCAATACATAAACGATTGGATAAAACCTTTCAGAGCAAAAAAAGAAGATAAATCGATTATTGGGAAATTTCCATTTATGAGTAATGATTTTCAACAACAAAGTATTATTCAGATAACTTCGCTTGATATGGTTTATAATAAAGCCGCAGGTCAATTTCTTATAAATGTTGGCAATTTAATTTATACATCTATCTATTTTGCAGTCCGCAAAGTGATTCACGCAACATGGCTCAACGACCGCGACCAATTTCTTTATCCAAACAACAAATGGAAAAAAGATATCGAATTTCATAATGACTGCCTCGCTTATACTTTGTTTAACAACAACATACAATCAAAGTATGGTGTAAACCATTGGATACCTTTTTCTGAAACCGAGGTAAATGCAAAAGAGAGATTTGAAAGTCATTTTATGATAAGTTTTATAAGTGGAATAGTTATTCCAAACGCATATTCAGAACTATTTGAACAAGAGGATAATAATTATTGCACAAAACGAGAGTTTTCGCCGGAAGCAACAAAAGTTTTCGATGCTGGTCGCGAACTGTGGAAATATTACCATACTCAACCAAATATTAATATTAATGCGAGCTTATACGACATCCGCGAATATTTTCAAGGACGCAACGAAAAAGGAAAAATGAATAACAAAAGTAAAAACGAAACGTATAACAACCTGATGGAAAATTTAAGAACAGAACTAAAAATATTAGCACAAAAGATAGAACCTAAAGTTTATGACTATGGATTTTTATTAAAATAGTGAATGAGTGAATGAGTGAATGAGTGAATGAGTGAATGAGTGTAGGGGCGTACCCTTGCGGTCGTCCACCTTGTAATAAATGAGGGAATGAGTAAATGAGGGAATGAGGGAATGAGTGTAGGGGCGTACCCTTGCGGTCGTCCACCTTGTAATAAATGAGTGAATGAGTGAATGAGAAAACCTTTGTGTTCCTTTGTGAAAGAGACTTTGTGTTCCTTTGTGAAAGAGACTTTGTGTTCCTTTGTGGTAAGATTCTGAAAACTGATAACTGATAACTGATAACTGAAAACTAATAAAATAAAATAAAATAAAATATATTAATATGAAAAAACCATTTTTTTTAACCATCTTTGTCGCTGTTAGCAGCGTCTTTGCCTTCTCGCAAGCAACCCACGAAATTTCAGCATTTGTGGGTGGGGGATTGTCAAATATTACTTATAAATTGCCATCCGGTAATAAATCAGCCGGAATTGGCGCTACTTTTGGTGCAGAATATACCTACTTTTTAGACTATAATCTGGGTATACACACAGGGCTTGGACTTAATTTCTGCAACGCAAACGCCAAAGTAGACAATGTTAAGATGATTTCGGCTAACTTTACCGACAACGAAGGTGATGTTTTTAATATGCACTCTACTCTTTCAAAATACAAAGAGAAACAAAGTGCTATTTATCTTAATATCCCTATTATGGCTATATATCAAATAGATAACTATTATGCCCTCGGTGGATTTAAAGTTGGTATTCCTATCAGCGCCAAATATAAATCTGAAGATGCAACTATTACTAATGAAGGCTACTATCCCATTTATAACAACTGGGCTAAAACACAAGAATTTGCCGGATTCGGTACGTTTCAAGGCAGAAACTCTGACGGTGATTTTGACCTCAGAATTGCTTTTATGTTATCATTAGAAGCAGGAATGAAAATATTCATTAATAAAGATTTGATGCTCTATTCGGGTTTATATTTTGACTGCGGTCTTAACAATATAAAGAAAAATGAGTATACTGCTTTTATTAATTACAACAACAAAAGCCCTGAAAACTTTTCAACAAACAGTATATTAACATCTTACACAGATGAAAGCGAAACAACTAAATTTGTTGAAAAAGCAAATTTAATATCATTTGGTATTAAAGTTAGAGTTTCTTTTGGTATGTAGGGTTAGAGTTTAGAGTTTAGAATTGAATTAATTATATGGATTAAAAAAACTATTAACTAAAAATTTTTATTCAATATTTATATCATTGTATTTCAATGTTTTAAGATTTATACTTTTCAAAAAGTAACCTTATTTATACCTTATTTTTTAACAAAACAACCTTAGTAGAAAAATGAACATAATAGTTCGACCTTATTACCTTATTTACAATGTATTAAATATTTAATAATGGAATAAGGTTGAATGTGTGGGATTTTGTCCTCTACTAAGGTTGTATAGTAGGAAAAATAAGGTATAAATAAGGTATTAGGGTTGTTATATAATTCAAAAGCAATATCTTTGCACGTAACATTTATAGGTTTGTAGTATTTTTTGTCGGTCAGTAATGGTTAAAAAAATAAAAAATTGTTTATGAAAGTATATCACGGTGGTTATGTGGCAATTGAAACGCCAATAATTTTAAAAAGCAAATTTCCAAAGGATTTTGGAGAGGGTTTTTATTGTACTGAATTGGAACAACAAGCCCTTCGTTGGGCAAGTCGCTACAACTCCGCCGTTGTTTCCACTTACGAGTATACTCCTAACGAAAATCTAAAAATACTTGTTTTCCAAAAAATGACAGAAGAATGGCTCGATTTTATTGTTGACTGTCGTTCGGGAGTAAAACATAATTTTGATATTGTTATTGGGGCAATGGCAAACGACCAAATTTACAATTATATAGCCGATTTCATTGACGGCATACTTACAAGAGAACAGTTTTGGGTTTTAGCAAAATTTAAATACCCGACTCATCAAATCTGTTTTTCTAATGAAAACGCATTAAAAACATTGCAATATATTGATAATATGAAAATTAAATAATTATGAAAGGTAGAGAAGATAAAAACGCTAATAATTTGTTTTTCCTTTGCTCTTTGATTGAATATATAGGCAGGAAAACTAAAAATCACCGCAATGTGATTGTAAATGCCATTGGTAAAGAACACTTACAACACATTTTTGATTTGGCAGATGTGTATCATTGTGAAAACATTGATAAATTGTTGTATGAATTGACCGAAAAGTTTAACATAGAAGGCGGAATTTTTGATAATGTGGGAAATGCAAAATATTCAATTCCAACTCATTGGGATATTGGAAAAGTTTATAAACGTTTGATTATTGAAGTTAGCAAAAAAGAAAATAGACCGTTAATTGACATTTTATCAGAAGTTTACAACTCTTGGCTGTCCCGAAAAATAGAAGATTTCAACGGCAGTATTTATTACGAAAGCCCCGATTATCTTTTTCACTCATATTTAAAAGGCGATGTTTTATAAAAGTGAGTAGTGGTTAGTGGTTAGTGGTTAGCGGTTAGTGGTTAGTGGTTAGTGGTTAGCGGTTAGTGGTTAGTGGTTAGTGGTTAGTGGTTAGTGATTAGTGGTTAGTGGTTAGTGGTTAGTGAGTAGTGGTTAGTGATTAGTGGTTAGTGAGTAGTAGATAGTGATTAGTAGATAGAGTGTAGATATTAACTGAAAACCGATAACTGATAACTGAAAACTGATAATTATATACTTATTCACTTATTCACTCATTCACTCATTCACTTATTCACTCATTTATTACAAGGTGGACGACCGCAAGGGTACGCCCCTACACTCATTCACTTATTCACTCATTCACTTATTCACTCATTTACTCATTTATTACAAGGTGGACGACCGCAAGGGTACGCCCCTACACTCATTCACTCATTCACTCATTCACTCATTTATTACAAGGTGGACGACCGCAAGGGTACGCCCCTACACTCATTTACTCATTCACTTATTCACTTATTCACTCATTTATTACAAGGTGGACGACCGCAAGGGTACGCCCCTACACTCATTTACTTATTCACTCATTCACTTATTCACTCATTTACTCATTTATTACAAGGTGGACGACCGCAAGGGTACGCCCCTACACTCATTTACTCATTCACTCATTCACTCATTCACTTTATTAAACTGAAAACACAAAAAAAAAATAAAAAAAAATTTTGTTTCAAAAAAAATTATTACTTTTGTAAAAAAATTTATATGCCACAAGATAAAAAAGGAAAAACTATAATAATAGCAAATCCTATTTATGATGTTGTTTTCAAAAACTTGATGACAACAGGTGACCAGACAAATAAGGATATTGCCTCATTTTTTGTTGGCACAATTCTTGACGAGGAAATAACAGATATTGAATTTCGTCCGCAGGAATACACCTACCACAAAAAAATAAAACCGAAAAAGAAGTCAAAAACCGAAAAAGAGGGCGAATTATCAAGCACTAATGAATTGCCAAGCCAGACCGAGACTTTATCAGTTATTCGTATGGATTTTGTAGTAACAATTCTTACCCAAAGCGGTAAACGCAAAAAAGTGCTTATAGAGATACAGAAATACCAAAAGCCAACTGATATACCTCGTTTTAGTACCTATCTGGGCGAACTTTATCAACAAAAAGAAAAGTCTCTCGAAAAAGGAAAAAAAGGGACAATGCCGATAGTTGTTATTTTTATGTTAGGCTTTATTTTGCCTGATATAGAAGTATTAGCACTTAAAGTAGACCGCAAATTTGTAGATATAATTTCAGGCACGGAAGTGAAAAAAAGCGAAAACAGATATATAGAGGGTTTAACGCACGATGCCTACTTTATCCAAATACCCCGTCTCAAAAATGAAGTTTACAAAAATTGGGATGAATGCAGTAAGTTGGAAAAAATGCTCAGTATGTTTGAACAAGATAATTTTGTAGACAACAATTTCACAAAAAAATATTTATATCCATTAACCGATCCAAATATAAAGAAAATGATAGAAAGTTTAGAATTACTTCAGTATGACGCTAATGTTCGGCGTGCTATGCAAGAGGAGTATTGGGCAGAAGTTGATGAGGCAATGTGGGAAAGCCAAGTTGAAGAATTAACTTTGCAAAATAAGAATTTGTATAATCAAAATGCGACTTTGTCGAGTGAAGTTGTAAATTTGTCAAGTGAAAATATGACTTTGTCGAGTGAAAATATGACTTTATCGAGTGAAAATATGACTTTGACAAGTGAAGTTGTAAATTTGTCGAGTGAAAATATGACTTTGTCGAGTGAAAATATGACTTTGTCGAGGCAAATTTATGAGTTACAACAAAGGTTAAAACAAGCAGGTTTAGAACTTCCATCAGCATAAAATGATAGAAAGTTTAGAATTAATAAAGTATGATGCTAATGTTCGGCGTGCTATGCAAGAGGAGTATTGGGCAGAAGTTGACGAGGCAATGTGGGAAAGCCAAGTTGAAGAATTAACTTTGCAAAATAAGAATTTGTATAATCAAAATGCCACTTTGACAAGTGAAGTAGTAAATTTGTCAAGTGAAAATATGACTTTGTCGAGGCAAATTTTTGAATTACAACAAAGGTTAAAACAAGCAGGTATAGAACTTCCATCAACATAAAATGATAGAACATCCGTAGATTGAATCCTAATTTTAAAATAGGATGCGTGACTCAAGGAAGGCGGGGGTTTTGTTTGATTATTTTCTACCGATATTTCCTCCCTAACGGGAGGACAAGGCATAAGACTGAAAACTGAAAACTGAAAACTGAAAACTGAAAACTGAAAACTGAAAACTGAAAACTGAAAACTGAAAACTAAATACTGAAAACTAAATACTTATTTACTCATTTACTCATTCACTCATTCACTCATTCACTGACCACTAACCACTTAAAAAATGTTTCTAGAAAATAAAGCAAATAAGAGCAAACGGCAGGGCTGGATAGAAGTAATTACAGGCTCAATGTTTTCGGGCAAAACAGAAGAATTACTTCGCAGGCTCAAACGTGCAAAAATTGCGCGACTTAATGTGGAAATTTTTAAGCCCGCAATAGATAATCGTTACTCTGACGAAGAAGTTGTGTCACACGACAAAAACGCTATTCGAGCAACATCAGTAGAATCATCCGGAAATATTATGCTTCTTTCAGGTGATATTGACGTAGTCGGAATTGACGAAGCGCAATTCTTTGACCCAAATATTGTCGAAGTATGCAATATGCTTGCAAATCAAGGTATTAGAGTCATTGTTGCAGGACTTGACACAGACTACAGAGGCGTACCATTCGGACCGATGCCCGAACTAATGGCTATTGCAGAATATGTTACAAAAGTGCACGCTATTTGCGTAAAGTGCGGAGACTTAGCAAACCACACACACAGACTCTCTGAAAGCAATAAATTAGTTGAATTAGGAGCATCTGAATCGTATCAAGCTTTGTGTAGGAATTGCTTTAATATTTATTATTCATAAGAAAAAAGAAGAGTGCGGTTAGATTTTTACCACGAAGTCGCACAAAGGTATTTGGTTATTGAATTTATTGAAATACACAAAGTCGGACAAAGGTTTATTTAGCGACTAATTGCACGAATTTGCACGAATTACTTGATACTCAATTCTCAGAACTCCTGACTCAGCATTTGCTATTAACATAAATTTCAAAGCTTTACGAAAATAATACCGCAAACTAAAGATGTCGCATTTTATGAGATACACCGAAGCGCGCTTTTGGACGACCGCAAGGGTACGCCACTACCGGGTTATCTACGTTGCACTCGTACCGAATGCTGCTGTGTGAAATGTATGGATGGAGTGGAGTTTATTTGTTAGAAACTATCCACTAATCACTATCCGCTAACCACTATCCGCTAACCACTAACCACTAATAAATTCCTCTTTTTTTCATCAATGCATCTGGTTTTGGCTCTCTGCCTCTAAATTTTACATATAAATTCATGGGGTCATCGGTGTCGCCTTTTTCAAGAACATTGTGTCGGAACGATGCCGCTACTTCTTTATCAAAAATATCGCCCACTTCTACAAAAGCCTGAAATGCATCGGCATCTAATACTTCCGACCACTTATAAGAATAGTAACCGGATGCATATCCATTATCAAAAATATGGCTATAATAAGTGCTTCTGTATCGGGTAATAATTTCGTCAATCATACCTATTTCTTGCATCGCGTTGTTTTCGAACTCGGTAACATCAAAATCGCTAATTGTTGAAAGTGTATGATATTTCATATCTAACAATGCTGCCGCAAGAAATTCGGTCATTATAAATCCTTGGTTGAATGTAGATGATGCATTAATTTTTTCGATTAAATGGTCGGGTATCACTTCTCCCGTTTCATAATGAAAGGCATACATTTTCATTACTTCTGGTTCGAAACACCAATTTTCCATAACTTGTGAGGGCAGTTCCACGAAGTCCGTTGATACGTTTGTGCCTGAAAGCAGCGGATATGTGCACTGTGAAAAAAGACCATGTAATCCGTGTCCTAATTCGTGAAATAATGTTAACACTTCATCCATCGAAAGCAAAGAGGGTGTATCGGATGTAGGTGGAGTAAAATTACCTGCATTGATGATAACAGGGCGGATATTTTTGCCATCTTCTATGTACTGATTACTGAAATTATGCATCCATGCGCCGCCTTTTTTGCCATTTCGGGGATAATAGTCTGTATATAAAATTCCGATGTGTGCGCCGTTAGCGTCAGTTACTTCAAAAACTTCTACCTCAGGATGATAAATAGGCATACCCTCTAACTTCTTAAAATTTAAGCCCCAAAGTTTATTTGACAAATCAAATGCGCCTTTTCGGACATTTTCCATTTTAAAGTAGGGCCGTAGTTCTTCTTCGTCTAAATCGTATTGTTCTTTTCTAATTTTTTCGGTATAAAACCACCAATCCCATGCTTCAAGTTTTTCGTTTTTGCCTTCGGCAGTCATCATTTTTTGTAGTTCGGCGGCTTCGCTTTTTGCTTTTGCCAAAGAAGGAACCCATAACGATTGTAAGAAATCGTTCACAATTTGAGGAGTTTTAGCCATCCTATCTTCTAAAACAAAATCTGAATATGTTTCATAATTAAGCATATTAGACTTTTCAATGCGCAAATTGATAATTTTTTTAATAATTTCTTTGTTGTCGTTTTCGTTGTTGTTATCGCCACGGTTTGCGTAAGCTAACAAAAGTTCTTTTCTCAGTTCGCGATTTTCACCGTATTGCAAAACGGGAATAAAGCTCGGTTTTTTAGTTGTGAAAATCCATTTTCCTTCTAAACCTGCCGCTTTTGCTTCTTCGGCAGCGGCTTGTCGAACACTTTCGGGAAGCCCTGCTAATTCTGTCTCATCCTCAACAACCTTTTGATAGGAATCAGTTTCTTTTTTTACATTTTGGGAAAATTGGAAACTTAAATCACTCAACTGTTTGTTAATCTCCCGCAAACGCTCCTTTCTATCAGGCTCAAGATTGATACCGCTTCGGAGAAAACGTTTGTAATATTTTTCTAACAAACGCTCTTGTTCGGAACTCAAGTTTAATGACGTTTTATTGTCATTCAAAAGTTTGATACGCTCAAACAATTGGTCGTTCATGTAGATGTTGTCATTATGCTCAGACATCAATGGATTGGCTTTTTCAATAAATTCATCAAGTAGGTCATTTGAGTTTACAAGATAAAGATTTTCAGCCAATAAATGAACTTTTTCTAATAATTTGCCGCTGTAATCTAAGGCTTCAATGGTGTTTTGAAACGTTGGCGGCTCTTCGTTGGTTACGATGGCATCAATTTCTTTTTGATGCTGTTCTATTGCAGCGAGTAAAGCGGGCATATAATGCTCAATTTTAAACTCGTCAAAAGGAGGGACTCCGTATTGGGTAGTGTACTCCTCAAAAAATGGATTGGGCGCACTTTCTTTTGTCGCACATCCAGATAGTAATAATGCTCCTGTCATAGTAGCAATTAATAGTTTTTTCATATAAAATTTTTAATTTAAGTGTTATATTTTTATAAATCGGGTGCAAAAGTAAATAAATTTTTAATATTCCAATAAAAAAAAGAATTTTTTTAAAATTTGGACAAATTTATTTTTAGCCACGAATTTGTTATTGAATTTATTGAAATACACGAATTTACACGAAATTGCCACCACTAACCACTGCCCAAACCTCACCACATCCGAACACTCCCGCAGCAGCACTCGGTACGAGTGCCACGTATATAACCCCGTGTTAGCGTAAGCGCAACTCGGGGTATATCCCAACCCCACAAGTGGAGAGTTTTCAGTTTTAAGTTTTAAGAAAACAGTGTTGAAATATTTGATATAACAGGTCGCAAAATGTCCTTTTTTTCTTCCGAGTCCTTTAAGAACGGCGAGGCAACAATTGACATCTCGCACCTGCCCGCTGGGATCTATTTTGTGAAAGTAGGAAATGAAATGGTAAAAAAAATTATTACACAACAGAAAAAATTTCGGAAAAATTCGTGTATTTCAATAAATTCAATAACAAATTCGTGGCTAAAAAAACAATAAAAGTAGTGAAAAAATAACTTCGTGCGACTTTGTGAAACCTTTGTGTTCCTTTGTGGTTAGATTTTTTCTACCACGAAGGCGCACAAAGGTTTTTTCACAAAGGAACACAAAGAAAAAAATTAGTGAAAATTCGTGTAATTAGTGGCAAAAATAGTGATTAGTGGTTAGTGATTAGCGGTTAGCGGTTGCGTTCTTTGCGTTTTCAAACTTTGCGACTTTGCGTTTAATTAAATAAATATTATGAATACTAAAAACTAAAAACTGAAAACTGAAAACTGAAAACTAAAAACTGATACCTCTTATTTACTCATTCACTCATTTACTCATTCACTTATTCGCTGATAAGTATTTGTTTAAAAGTCTCAATATTAACTACTTTGATAGGTGGAAAGTGTAAGGATTTCAAAATATTGAAATGATTGTCGTTTGTAACTATGTAGTCTGCACCCGCATTAAGGGCACAATCAACAAATTTGTTGTCGTCGAGGTCGGAAGTAATTAAATTCCATTTGAAAAATGGGGTAATCAACAATGTATTAACTGAATAAAATAGAAAATTCAAAACATAATTGGCAAAATTCTTTGAATAAAATCGTGTCAGTAATTCCTCATACTCTAGTAGAATTTCATTGGAACTACACAACACATAACGACCTTTCTGTAGTGCTTTCAAAATACAAAAATAGTCTGATTTGTGAGGTGCTGCTCGAAGCAAACAATTTGTATCAAGAACTATTTTCATTTGTTAGAAACTCTATAATGTGATTTTGCAAACATTTCGTCCAATTTTTCATTGGTCATATTGTTCTCATCCCACCATTTATCTGTTTCATCTTCCATTTTTTTGAAATAGTAATCGCTAATGACTTGTTTTAATTCTTGAAACATTTCGTCTGTTTTGACAAAGCGAAGTGATTGCAAAAAATGTATCTGCATAGCGTTTAGGGGCGTATTAAGCACTGCTGTTTCCATATTTATTTTTATTTTTTCCGCCGCAAAAATAACCTTTTTTTTCATTCCAAACTAAAAAATCATAAAATAGTGATTAGTGGTTAGTGGTTAGCGGTTGCGTTCTTTGCGTTCTCAACTTTGCGACTTTGCGTTAAAAAAAAGTGAATGAGTGAATGAGTGAATGAGTAAATGAGTCTTTTAACCACAAAGGAACACAAAGGTTTCACAAAGGAACACAAAAATAGTAGAAAGTAGTAAGTAGAAAGTAGTAAGATATTGGAGTTTAGAAATGTAGAGACGTGGCGTGCCACGTCTCACAAAGGAACACAAAGAAAAAATCTGTGAAAATCTGTCAAATCTGTGTCATCTGTGTGCTTCCTGAAAACTGATAACTGACAACTGATAACTAAAAAATCATATATTTATATGATTGCACAATTAAAAATAACCCTGTATCTTTGCAAAAAATTTTTGCAGACTATTTCTGCAAGAAAATAATTGATTACATAAACTAATATCAAATTAAAATGAAAGAAGTAAAAACGAGCCTAAGGCTCACAGAAAAAAAATCGCTTAAACGATTTATGAGTTTTGTGTTATTTGCTTGTTTATTAGCAATTTTTGCTTGTAATAATAATAACGCATACGTTAATAATGATCTCGATGATCCCGATGACGATGACACCCCTACTTCAAGTGACTATGGTAGTGGTACGGAAGATGACCCATTTCAAGTAAAAACTGTTGCTGACCTCAAAAGAGTAGCATCAGGAGTAAAAGGATCAGGCGGATTAGAATGGGGGTCCGACAAGCACTATCTACAAATTGCCGATATAGATTTGAGCGGAGAAACAAATTGGAAAACTATTAGCGGCGGATTAATGGATGATAGTTTTTTAGGAACCTATGACGGTAACGGGTTTACTATCTCAAACCTTACAATCACCGACTTCGAAAACCAATATGATTGCATAGGGTTGTTCGGATACGTTGGTGGAACAATCAAAAATGTCAGATTGGAGGATGTTTACATAACTATTTCAGAAGAGGGTGCTCTTGCTGTTGGTTGTATTGCTGGAAAGATAGGTCCCGGAAAGATTGATCATTGTTCTGTTAATAATGTAAACATGGATGTTAAATCACCTGGAGTTGGAGGCGTGGCAGGAATAGTTAATTCGTACTCTGATACTATGTTAGGAATTGTGAGTAATTGCATGGTTACCAACGGAGTTATTAAGGGATACAATGCGGGAGGTATAGTATGTTCTAACTCAGGAACCATAGAAAATTGTTATTCAACCGTTGAAGTCATTACTACGAGTGGATCGAAGGCTGGTGGTATTGCGAATGATAGTAGCGGTGGTGGAATAATACAATACTGTTATGCAATAGGCAATGTTACCTCAAGCGGTGCAAATGCTGGTGGTATATCGGGTTATAATATGGCATCTACGGTACAAAACTCCGTGGCATTGAACAAAGAAGTTCAGTGTAACATGTCAAGTGGACATGTTGGACGCATAACCGGCCAAAATATCACAAATGCTTATGGTACTGAAGGTGAAACCATCAATAACTACGCCCGACAAGACATGACACTGATATTAAGTTGGCAAAATTACCCTGTTGCCGACATTTCACCCACAAGTATTCATGGCGCAAATGTATCAGACGTAGACTATAACGGTGCAAATAGTGATACATGGTGGATAAACACAGTAGATTTCCCCGAAGATTCATGGGACTTTGCACCCCATAGACTCCCACATCTGAAAGGATTTGAAGGACTAACTCAAAACCCAACAGTAAATAATTAGTGATTAGTGGTTAGTGGTTAGTGATTAGTGATTAATGATTAATAAGGATATAAGTTGAAGAAGATAAAAAAAATTGCGTTCTTTGCGTTTTCAAACTTTGCGACTTTGCGTTAAAAATTAATCTAACCACAAAGGAACACAAAGGTTTCACAAAGGAACACAAAAATAGTAGTAAGTAGAAAGTAGTGAGTAGTAAGATATTAGAGTGTAGATATTAGAGTTTGAATTATAAAACTATAAAACCATGAAACTATAAAACTATAAAACTAACAACTTCTCATTCCCTCATTCACTCATTCACTTATTCACTCATTCACTCATTCACTTATTCACTCATTCACTCATTCACTGAAAGAAACCGAAAACTAAAAAATCATATATTTATATGATTGCACAATAAAAAATAACCCTGTATCTTTGCACAAAATTTTGCAGGCTATTTCTGCAAGAAAATAATTGATTACATAAACTAATATCAAATTAAAATGAAAGAAGTAAAGACGAGCCTAAGGCTCACAGAAAAAAAATCGCTTAAGCGATTAATGAGTTTTGTGTTATTTGCTTGTTTATTAGCATTTTTTGCTTGTAATAATAATAACGCATACGTTAATAATGATCTCGATGATCCAGATGACGATGACACCCCTACTTCAACTGAGTATGGGAGTGGTACGGAAAATGACCCATTTATTGTTGCTAATAAGACGGACCTCAAACGAGTAGCTTCAGGCGAAACTGGACCTGGAGGAAAATGGACAGAAGAAAGCCATTACAGGCAAGTCGCAGATATTGACCTAAGCGGCGAAGATTGGAAACCTGTGTGGTTTGTATTCGAAGGCTCGTATGACGGCGGCGGATACACCATCTCAAACCTTACCACTACCGGAAACTGTGCATTTTTTTCAACAGTAACCGGCACAATGAAGAATGTCCGATTAAGCAATTTAAAATTTTTACATGAAAGTTCATCAGGGTCTCTGTATTGGGCTGGTGGTATGGTCGCTCTCCTTGCCGGTGGGACATTAGAGCATTGTTATATTGATAATGTAGAGACTACATACAACTATACCGGCTCCGATTTTAGCTCCATAGGCGGATTGGTTGGGACAAATAATTATGGGACGGTAAGCAGCTGTATGGTTACTAATGGAACGGTTTCTTGCAACGGAAAAAGTTTTGTCGGAGGTATAGTCGGTTCCAACTTAGGAACAATTGTTAATTGCTATGTTACCGTAAATGTCAGTGGTATTGACTCTGAATATGGTTTTGGGGGCGTGGCTGGTCGCAACCGGGGAACTATAGAAAATTGCTATGCAACAGGTACCGTTTCCTCTGATGGCATGTCCGTTATTGGCGGTATTGTGAGTGTAAACTCATACATAATAAAAAACTGTGTAGCGTTGAACCAGACAATATCAACAACACATACAGGTTCAAGCAAAATAGGTCGTATAGTAGGTGAAGATATTTTCATTATGAGTTCAATGATAAGCAACAACTACTCCCGAAATGATATGACGCTGATAGGTACACCTGAAATACCTGTTTCAGACGCTACGACAACAAGCATTCATGGCGAAAACGTATCAGACGGAGACTATAACGGTGCAAATAGTGATACATGGTGGATAAACACAGTAGATTTCCCCGAAGATTCATGGGACTTTGCACCCCATAGACTCCCACATCTGAAAGGTTTTAACGGACTTACTCAAAACCCAACAGTAAATAATTAGTGATTAGTGATTAGTGGTTAGCGGTTAGTGGTTAGTGATTAATGATTAATAAGTATATAAGATGAAGATGATAATAAAAGATTGTATAAAACAATTTAGCGTTCTTTGCGTTATAAACTTTGCGACTTTGCATTAAGATTTTTACCACAAAGGAACACAAAGGTTTCACAAAGGAACACAAAGAAAAAATTAGTGAAAATTCGTGTAATTAGTGGCTAAAAATAGTGATTAGTGGTTAGTGGTTGCGTTCTTTGCGTTCTCAACTTTGCGACTTTGCGTTAAAATAAATATTATGAATAATGATACTAAATACTCAAAACTGATAACTGAAAACTATAAAACTATAAAACTGATAAATAACTATAAATTATTAAGTAATATGAAAAGAACACTCTTATTTTTTGGTTTAATAGGCTTTTGTCTACTAACATTTAGCCAAAATCAAATTTGCGTAGACGGTAGTTGGAGTGGTTCTGAAAATGGAACCCCAACAAATCCGTACAAAACCATTCACGCAGCTATTGATGTAGCCTCAAATGGTGATATCATTAAAGTTGCCAAAGGAACCTATTCTGAAGCAATTCAGATTTCACAAAAAAAAGTGCAACTACTTGGCGGTTATGCAGGCAGTGGCGATTTTAATATTGCCAATCCTGAATCAAACGTAACGATTATCAATGGAACAAGTGCTGCGCCGTCTATTTTGATTTACATCGATACCCAAATTTCTGGTAATTTGATTATTAACGGTTTTACCATTCGTAATGGACAGCGTGGAATTGAACTTTCTGGCGGTTGGTCGGGATATTTAAACAATATCACCATTGAAAACAACATCATTGAAAACAACGGGTCGCTTGAGCCAGACGAATGGGGCGGACATCGGCATGGCGGAGGAATTGGTTTAGAGGGTAACAACATTACCATTCAAAACAACATTATCCGCAACAACATTTCCATGCGTGGTGCTGCAATTGGAGTTACAGACGACCAAGCAAATTTTAACATTGTAAACAATCGTATTGAAAATAACACAGGACACGACGACCATGCCGGCGGAGTTTCAATTTGCGGTACAGGAACTATTTCAAGAAATGTTTTCCGCAATAATGTTGCCGCTGCGCCATTATCTTGGGGTTGGGGTGGTGCACTTTTGATTTTTGCCTCTAACCCTGAAAATAATACAACAGTTACCTTGTCTTTTAACATTTATAGCAACAATAGTGCGCCTACGCACGGTGGTGCAATTTTTATTGATGACGGAGCAACTGTATTTATGGAAAACGAATTGATTTTTAACAATTCAAGTGGTGATAGCGGCTCTGCAATTTATGTTGATGCCGACTACCTCTACAATCCGTCTGTTTTACATATGGACAACTGCACCGTTTTTGGCAATACTTGTAGCGGTGCATCGATGTTTGTTCAAGGTAGTACAGCGCACGTTCAAAACTGCATTTTTTGGAACAATGGTAGCGACTTCCAAGCGATGGATGATGGTGGGACAAGTGCAACATTGACTGTTAATTACACTCTAGCGCAACAAGGTTTTGCGGGTACAGGAAATTTTTCATCTGACCCTCTATTTGCTGACGTTTCGAATGGAGATTTTCACATTAAATCAAAAAATGGACGTTATATTTCCGCAACAGGACAATGGTTCAATGATGCCGTAAGCAGTCCCGCAATAGATGCAGGAAATCCGACATCTGACTATTCTAACGAACCTGCCCCCAATGGCGGTCGTGTAAACCTCGGCTGTTACGGAAACACACCCGAAGCAAGCAAAAGCGACCACTCAGGAATTACAAATCCTGGATTTGGAAATACGAATGTAGTGGTAACTCCAAACCCAACGAGTGGAGAGTTTTCAGTTTTCAGTTTTCAGTTTTCAGATGTCAGTAGCGAGATGTCAGTAGTGAGTATTGAGATATTAGACATCGCTGGTCGTATTGTTCACCGTGTACCGTGTACTGTGAACCGTGAACCGTGTACCATGAACCGTGTACCGTGTACCGTGAACCGTGAACCGTTCATCCTGAACCGTCCAACCGTTGAAATAGACATTTCGCATTTATCAAACGGAATATATTTTGTGAAGGTAGGAAATGAGATGGTTAAATTAGTTAAAAAGTGACCTTTGCGACCGTTGCGTTTTAATCTTTGCGTCATTGCGTTTTAAATTTTTTAACGCAAAGACGCAAAGTTTTTTTCGCAAAGACCTCAAAAATTAGCAAAAAATCTTGCCAAATCACATTTGTTGGAATGCTTTTCCTAAATTTGAGACAATATCAGATGCAATTAAAGAGGTTTCTCCGTTAACTTCTCTTGCAAAATCGCCTGCGAGTCCGTGGATGTAAGTTCCTGCAATTGAGGCTTTTTCGGGTGATAATCCTTGTGCAAGTAACGCAAGAATAATACCTGTAAGTACATCTCCACTTCCTGCGGTTGCCATTCCCGGATTTCCAGACGGATTAAAATTGCATCTTCCATTTGGGAAAATTACCGCTGTATATGCGCCTTTCAATACTAAAATTACTCTTTTTTTGTAGCAAAAATTGAGTGCCATCTCCACTTTTTGATAATCATTTTCCCACTTACCTGCCAAACGTTCAAACTCTTTGGGGTGTGGAGTGAGAATTGATTTGTTTGGAATATTATCGATTAATTTAGGATTTATTGACAATATATTAATTGCGTCAGCATCAATCACATACGGAATATGTCGGGCTTTCCTAAAAAGTAAACCTATTGCTTTTGCCGTAGTTGAATGGGTTCCGATGCCAGGTCCGATGCCGATGGCAGAAAACATAGTTAAATCGGGCAAAGTTGAAAATATTTGCTCAGATTTGTCAAAACTAACCATAACTTCGGGAACAGAAATATGGAAAACATTTTCAATTTTTTGAGGAATATGAACGGTCAGCAATCCTGCGCCACTCCTCAAACACGCTTTCGAGGCGAGAATAGCAGCACCCATTTTACCCGCACTCCCCGCAATTAGCAAGGCATGTCCAAAATTTCCTTTATGGTCAAATTTTTTCCGAGGCACAAAAAATGATTTAACACGTTCAAAATCTGTTATATGAAAATTTGTTAATGTTTCTGCAATGATTTGTAGGTTCAATCCAATGTCTAAAACCTGCCATTTACCTACATATTTCTGATTTTCAGGAAATAAAAATGCTAATTTAACAAATTGAAAAGAATAAGTGTAAGTCGCTTTGATGATACCTTCGGGGTTGTTCTCACCATTGTTGTCGCACATTAATCCAGATGGAATATCAATGGAAACAATTTCATTTTTAAGTTTGTTGATTTGTAAAATTAGATTTAAAGGATTATCAGACAAAGGACGTGTTAAACCTGTTCCGAACAATCCGTCTAAAATCACACAATTATCAGCAATTTCGGGTAGTTGCTGATTTTCTTCCCAAATTAAGATTTTAACATTTTCTATTGATGTTAATCTTCGTTTATTTTCTGAAGCATCCGGGGATAAATTGTCCGATTTTAACATTATTGTTATAACATCAAAACCTTCTAAAATCAACATTCTTGCGATAGCAAGGGCGTCTCCGCCATTGTTTCCTGCTCCTGCCAAAACTAAAAAAGGTCTGTCAGCAAAACGGTTTGTTAGTTCTAAAAATAGTGTTTGTGCAGCCCGTTCCATTAAATCAATGGAAAGAATTGGCTCATTCTGAATCGTGTACTCGTCAATGGTACGAATTGTTTCAGTTGGAAATATTTTCATTTGTTTATATTTTTTTCACGGTACAAGGTACAGGATACGGGGTACAGGGTAAGGGGTACAGGGTACAGGGTACACGGTGTACGGTGAGTTTGTTATTATTCTAATTTATTCATTTTTTCTATAAATTTTTACTAAAAAGGTGGGCGACCGCAAGGGTGCGCCCCTACACTCATTCACACATTCACACATTCACACATTTACACATTTACACATTCACTCATTTGTTACAAGGTGGTCGACCGCAAGGGTGCGCCCCTACACTTATTCACTCATTTACTCATTCACTCATTAACTCATTTACACATTCACACATTCACTCATTTGTTACAAGGTGGTCGACCGCAAGGGTGCGCCCCTACACTTATTCACTCATTAACTCATTCACTCATTAACTCATTTACTCATTCACTCATTCACTAACCACTAATCACTAACCACTAACCACTACTCACTAACCACTACTTTGCTTTTTTAAATAAATTTTAAAAGCTGCTTTTAGGGCATCTTTTCGGACACCATCATCGGTATAAGTAGCATACGCAAATACAAGCGAATAGACTTCTTTGTGAAATGTGTTAGTTTCGGGCGAATAGAACCAAGATTCTTCAAACATTATTTCTTCTATTAGTTCCCGAGAAAAGTCAGAACGATTTTCTAATTGTTTGACCTCATCTATTGATAAAGGTCTATTTTCATGGTATTCATACGCGATTATTTCGCCTGCATAAATTTTATCGAAAATTTCTGATACAATTTTTATTTGGTTCATGTTTCTAAGCCTAAAACTGCTCCAACTGTCATATTCATCCGTATTTACTATCATAACGCTATAAATGATAGAATCTGCAATTAAATTTTTTTCAGTAAAAAGCGTATCATTCAGTGAATTGACTATCGACCGCTCAATAATTACATTTGTAGGTCGCTCTTTACTATTTGAGCAACTTATCAGCAAAATTACTATAATTAAATATTTTATTTTCATATTTTTATTTTATTTTTTAGCCACTAATTTCAATAATTTACACTATTTGTTTTTAACGCAAAGTCGCAAAGTTGAGAACGCAAAGAACGTCAAAAGTTTTCAGTTTTCAGTTTTCAGTTTTCAGTTATTTTTTTTTCCTTTATGGTTAAAAGACTCCTTTACTCATTCGCTCATTCACTCATTTACTCATTTACTGACTACTGACTACTGACTACCGACTACCGACTACCAATACTGTCCGATAGTTTTTTATAAATTTCCGAAAAATTGTCATCATATTCAAGTATTTTCATGTGTAATTTTAAAATATCTTTGTCTTTTCTTTTTGCAGGACCTGTTTGTGCCAAAGATGGCGATATTTTACAAGCTTTTTGTGCCGTTTCTTCAATCACAGGCTTTAAATATTCAAAACTTAAACCTGCTTTTTCGACTATTTGTTGAGACACGAAATAGAGATGATTTACAAAATTACAACTTATTGTTGCAGATAGATGCAATATTGCACGCTTTTCGCTGCAAATCGTTTCTACATAGTTACTCAATTTTGAAGATAAAAATTTCAATTTGTCCGTACTATTTTTGTTATTTCCTTCTATAAATATCCAAATTTTTGCAAAATCGAGTTCTATTCCTTTTGTAAATGTTTGTAAAGGATAAAATGCACCGTTTGATGAAAATTTTTCTAAAATAGAGATTGGTACGCATCCCGCGGTATGAGCAACAACTCCCGATACCAAAGGCATTTGTTCAACAACCTCAGAAATTGCCTTATCTGAAACAGCGATTAAATAGATATCGGCATCTGGAGATAATTTTTCAATATATCTAATTGCATAACTACCAACAGATTGTGCTAAAGCTAAAGCATTCGAATAGTTACGACTATATATCTCAAATATGGTTATGCCTCTCTTTTTTAACGCAATTGCCAAATGAGTTGCGATATTTCCGGAACCTATTATTGTTATTTTCATATCAGTTTTCAGTTATCAGTTATCAGTTATCAGTTATCAGTTTTCAGTTATCAGTTTTCAGTTTTCAGTATTTAGTTATCAGTTTTCAGTATTTAGTATCATTATTCATAATATTTATTTAAACGCAAAGTCGCAAAGTTGAGAACGCAAAGAACGCAACCACTAACCACTAATCACTAACCACTAACCACTAACCACTAATCACTAACCCCTAACTTTCCATTACTTTTTTTACGTTCTGGGTTAAATATGTAGGGGTTTCTTAAATCTATATCTGAAAAATAGACCCATTTTCCCTTTTCAAATTTCATTCCATTGTGAGAAAAATCGGGTCCGTAGTATCTAAAATCATTTTGGAAAAAAGGGTCAGAAGGGGCAAGATTATCCATAACAATCATTTTCAGTTTTGTATCGAAACGAAGCATCATTGCTGATTTTTTGCTATACTCGAAAATCACTCTTCGATTGTTTTTATACTCATCACTGAAAATTTGTGCGCCAAATTTTGGATTATAGTTACCACCTTCTGTAAATGTCAGAACATCAATAAGTTTGATTTGAGTAAAGGCATCATTTCCGTTAAAGCCAATCAAAGTATAAAAGGTTTCATTTTTAACTTTATTTACAATTATTTCATAATAGATAGAGCCGTACCATTTTTCAGGAGTTAAAATCTGCTGTTCTAAATTTTTAATCTCACCACGTTCATCATTTAACTTATAAACAACAGGTTTTGATGCAGCATTTATTGCCAATCCTCCGAAAAAAGAGTGTTCTCCCAATTCAGATACAATGTTCCAAGTACAGAATTTCACTTTTTTGTCGTCAGAAATAATTGTTGACAAAGGGTCAAAATCTGAAAATTTATTGTCGAACAACTCCTTGTTTTCTAATAAATTTTGTAAATTTTCCCAAATTTGTCGGCTAATTTCAACTTTTTCTGAATCTATCCTACACTCTTTTAATTTAGAAAACAGCAATTTGATTTGTATATCGGGAACATCCAAATATTTTTTATCATCTAATAAAATCGAAACTGCCTGATTTTCATTAATTTCAACATGTAAATTATGGGCAGGAATCCCAGTAAAATCTAATTCTTTTGTAAAAACCCAACTTTTGTTCTCTTTTGCGGATGATAAAATCCATATTAATAAGGAGTTTTGGTTGGAAAAAGGTAATATTCCTGTTAAAAAAAGTAAGTCATTGTTAGGTATATCTTTGTAAATCCACCCCGAAAATATTGTTTCACAATCGCAAAACGCGAATTTTGAAGATATTTCTAAAAATGTAGGAAATAAAAAATTCTTTTCATGATCTTCTGCGATAACCAATTTATCCCATATTTCAACCGCCTTTAATTGAGTTTGAGGGTATAATTTTATTAAAAATACAATCAAACATAATGATATAATGATACTTTTTTTCATTTGTCTAACAACCATTCAAATACATTTTTATGAATAATTCCTGCTCTACTTTGCGGAAACGATTCTGTCGATAGCAAAAATTTGGGGTAATTGTCGTTAACAGTTTCCAAAGGCATAAATTCACGTTCTTTTGTTTCTGTGCTAGAAATTTCCCACGAAACTTGGTAGTATTCAATTTCACCATTACCGTTTTTAACGCTTCTAAACAATTCCAACAGTGTGGATTTACCCGACCGCCGCAAGCCTGTTACCACTTTGATAATATCTTTGTCTCTGTATGACAATAGTTTATCAAGATATTCTTTCCTTTCTATCAATTTATTTTTCATTTTGCAAAAGTATATGAAATTTTTTAAATTCCAAGCGAGTACAATGAAAAAATATTTTTTTTCAGAGGAAAGATAGTTTTTTTTTTGACTATGATTTATTTTTCTAATATCCGTTTCTTGACTTAAACGCCGCTATTATGCTTTTATTATTTTCTTTGTCAATATGAGATGCAAAATTTTAGCCCTATTCCCAATTTCTTCATTTGGGGATGCTTATCGTTCTGCACCGCGCTCTTGCACATTGTACACAACGTCCTAGCGGCTTCACCTGCAGTTGCGGCTATCACTGACTTTCGAGCGGGGTACAAACTTTCAAATTTATACTACCGTTTCTGCGGGGCTACTGCCGCCGTTGCGCCAAACAGCCTCGTCAACTGCGGGCGTTTATATACTCTTTTTCAGTGTTCCCGTTTTTATGTCGAACAGCAATATCTCGTTGTGTTCGTCTTTATCTCTCTTCCTATTTCTATTCTTGTCAAAGTAGCCCGATACAATCAAAGTTCCTGTAAATTCATTTATAGTCCACGACGTCACATAGTAATTGTCTTCCGTTAACTGTTTCATATTGTCTCCATTCGGGGAAAATAGAAAAATTTGTCTCGGGTCGCGCCAATCAATATCCTTTTTATTGTCCAAAGATACTGTGTTCGCAACAACCAAAACAAGATTAATGTCTAAATTGTCAAGTTTCACTTGTTGAATAATGCCTAGCCGTGCCCCATCTGCAAATTCAATTTCTTTGGCATCTCCTGTCAACGTATTAATGAACAGCAAACTACTTTTTATCACGCCCCCAAGTTTTGTGTGATTTTCAACAGTTGCCACAGAAAATACGGTTTCCTTCAAATGTATAAACTTATTGTATTCATAAGTAACTTTAAAAGAAGATTGTGCATTTACGTTAATTGCTAAAAAACTAACAATTAGTGTCAAAATTAAATTTTTCATTTCGATATATTTTTTTAAGTTCATATTCACTATTTTTTTACAAATTGTCAAAATACACAAAGTCAAATTCCGCCGAATTTCTTGCCGAGTTGTCAAGTTGTACAAAGTCAAAAGTCCACTTAATAACCCTGCACGCTGTCCTCCGCTTGCAGTTAACAAATAAATACACCCTTTTTTTCAAAAATAGAATCTACAACCCCCAATGGGCATCAACCCGTATTGGTAGATATATTCCTCTTTTTGACGATTTTCATCATAATATTTATACCAAAGATTTTTATGATTGGTTAAATTATTTACTTCAAAAAATATTTCAATGGAACTACGTTTATAATTTTGTTTTAAGTTTACGTTTAAATCTAACCGAAAATAATCGGGTAGTTTATCTTTATATGCTTTATCCCAGTCAAATTCATACATTTCGGAACTTGTTGAATATATTGACTTCACTTCAACTGGAACAAATCTTTTTCCGCCGACGTACGCTCCTTTAGTGTTTACAGACAATAAACTTTTAGTTCGGATTTTCCATTCGTATCCAAAGAGTGCGTTGAAGGCGTAATTTCCTGCAAATTTAGTATTTCGTTCAATTTTATCGTAACCTTCATATTTAGAATCGAAAAGTGAAGCGGTTAGCAAATAATAATAATTTTTGTCGAAAAATTTTTCAAAAGTTATTTCCAAACCATAATTGTACCCTGTTCCTTCATTGACAAAAATATAGTTCCATTGGTTATAAAAGTCGTCTCCCAAGTTAAGAATAGATTCAGCGGGTATTTCGGGTATAACAGGTATATTGAAAAGCGATTGATAATAAAGTTCTGTTTTAAGATGCATTCCGGCCCCTACTTTTTGGTTGTATCCGACAACTGTTTGCCAACTTTTGCTCATTTTTAAATCTTTGTTTATGAGGTTTCCATTTTCTTCGTACAAATAGACTTGTCTGGGTTGCAGTTGCGAGTGTAGTCCGCTACCCAAACTGAAGGAAGTTGTCGGTGATACTTCCCATTTGAAACCGATTCTCGGTTCGATGGAATAGTCGTTATTAAATGTGTAAAATTGTCCATAAATACCCGGAATAACAGAAAACGAATTATTAAACCTGTGCTGCCATTGTGCAAATGCTTTCAACAAAGTAGAATTTCCACTATAATTGTTCAAAATGATTTTATCCCATGTTGTCTTCATTTCGTATAAATAAAAATCTGCACCGATACCACTTTTTATAAGGTTTTTGGGATTTATTCTATGATTAAGAGAAGATTGCCATGCAAATCTTTCTTCAATATTCTTGAGTTTACCACCATATTCGGGAAGTATTTTTCCAGATGGATATTCAAACTCAATTTGATCGATTGTTTGTCCAAAACGTTGGTATGAAAACCGATTTTCTAATCGTGTTGCCGTAGTAAAACGAAAAGTATAATTTATACCTGTAAATATCTGATTATTATTCATTTTCATTTCTCCACCTCTTTCGCCTTCAAACCATTCAATTGTTGGGTCTTCAAAATCTGATTTTGCAGTAATATTACTTGCTCCCAAAAGAGTTATCCACGACAAATTTGAACTCTTAAAAGGGAGATTAATTTTAGCGGATAAATCATAATATTCGGGTATTCCTCCACCGCCGCCGGTAAAGTCAAAACCCATTGCTTCTAAAATCGAGAGGAATGAATATCGTCCGTTAATTATATAGGATGCACCACTTTTTTTAGAGATGGGACCTTCGGCGCCTAATTCAAAACCGTTCATTCCTGCGGATGCCAAAAATTCGTGCTTTTGGTTATTACCGTTTCGAAGACGTAAGTCGAAAACGCCAGATGTAGCATTTCCAAATTCTGCGGGAAATGCGCCGGTATAAAAATCTGAATTTGCTAATTGGTTGTTGTTGAGCATCCCAATTGGACCGCCCGTGCCTCCCAATGCACCAAAATGGTTTGGATTTGGAATATCAAATCCATCCAAACGCCAAAGTAGACCCGAAGGTGAATTACCACGAATAACAATATCATTTCGAGTATCATTTGCGGCAACAACACCCGCAAAACCAGATACCATACGCGCCGGATCGCCTGTTAGCGACCCCGCATAACGATTCGCTTCTTCGCTACTTAACATTCGCGCGCTAACTACCGCTGTTTTATTCAAAGGTAATTCTTTGTCAACCCGCGCCTGTACGGTTATTTCCTCAAGCGCAAAAATAGTCTCTTCCATTGCTATTTCCAAAACTGTTTCTTTACCCGAATAGACTAATATTCCATTCGATACGAAAGTAGTAAACCCAAGCATCGAAACCGATATATTACAACGACCAACAGGAATACCTGAAATTAGAAATTCACCATTTTCATTGGAGGTTGTAGCAAATTGTTTTTCATTGGCGTGAACAATTACCGCAGCCGAAGGCAAAGGTTGTAAAGTGTTCTTTTCAAATATTGTACCTCGTACAGTTTGTTCGTACAACTGTTGTGCCGATATAAAAAACGGGAAAAATAGTAATAATAATGATTGTAAAAATTTCATCTTAATATATTTTTATTAGTAAATTTAATTTTTATATGACGTTTTTGATATTAAAAAGTTACAAAGAAATAAGAAATAATCTCTCATAAAAAAATATTCTGCAAAGATAATTTAAAAATATTAGGTTAAATAGAATAACAGCACAATTAATTCCATTGCTTGCGTTTTTAGAAAAAGCGGTATATTTACAGTCACAAATCTTTACAATTATTGCAACAAAAAACATAAAAATAGATATGTAAAACACAGAAATACAAATACTTACAAAAATTAAAAAGCAAGAAGGGTACGCTATTTTTTGCTGATAGTTTTGTGAATTTTGGAAACGCAAAAACTGTTAATAAAGCATTAGAGCGATTAATCAAATCAGGCGAATTCAATAAAAGGGAACGTTTTGATTTCTCCAGAGGTCAGGAACTCTGAATTTAGTCATAGTCTTCCTTAAATAATATATCCGCGAAAATCCGTCAAATCCGTGTATCCCCCAAATCATTTATTTCCACTTGTCAGGAAGCTTTTCTCTCGATTGAAGTTCCGATACTTCGTACTCCAATTTTATTAGTGCTTCTTTCAATTTTTCCTTGTCGGTTTTAGTTGGTTGAAATTTCACCGCAACTATTCCGTCTTCGAGGCTTACGTACAAATCTTTGACTCCCTTTTCGAAAGAAATCTCTTTTGTAACTTTGTTTACACAGTTTTGACAATCTAAACTTACAGAAAAAACTACAATTTCTGTTTTAGCCTGTTTGGGCTGTTTTGCCTGTTTTTCGACATTTTGAGCCGACATGGTCGTTACAATAAATAACGAAACCACGATTAATAAATTCAATTTACTTTTCATATAAAAATTTTTTTAATAATTCTTTAGTAATTAGTTATTCCACAATTATTTAGAACCGCATAATAATTTATGCGGACTACTTTCTAACACACAAAACTTTTAGTTGTAGACAAGTTTTTTTGAACTAATATTTATTTATTTCAATCTCTAATGCACCGAAATCATTGTAGAATCGAGTGTTAAAGACTGAATAGTCATAACCGGTAGATACCATTCCTTTTTTGAGAACTGTTCCATCGTTTCTGATTGGCAGTTCTGTTTTTTGATTATCAGTTACTTGGTATGTTGGTAAGTTTATATTGTCAAATTTTTCTACGTCTTTTGTGTTTAGAATATAAAAATGACATTTTTTCTCATTTTTTACATCAAAAACAGCAATCCAAACGTAAAAAACTTCTTTACCCATATCATATCTGATTTTAGGGTGAAAACTAAATTTTCTAACCTCCTCTTTATCTGTAGAGATTCCTTCGGAGGTTTTTACTTGCAAATAACGTGAAATAATCTGTAATTCAGTCTCTTGACAGTGTTCGCACAAATTTGTAACACATTTTACTTTTTTGTTATTGTGTTTTGTAAAGCGAATCCATTGATTACTATATTTTTCAGACTTGAAGCAGTAATATTTTGTAATCGTAAAATCTATACCTTCATCAATATAGGCACGATGTACCTGCCATCCAAGTTCATGTAACTCCATTGATAACCTCATTTCGCCATAAAGTCCTATTACTTGTTTTTTCTTTGTTTCTAATTCGTTCATAATAAATTAATTTCGGAAATTGTCATTTTGCTTGCATTAAAAATCTGGGGTTGTAAAGCCTTCTTCAGATTTTGCATACTGCTCTTGCCAAACATATCTTTATTAAGTTCAATACCAACCCCAATTCTACCTAATTGTTTAGCTGCAATTACAGATGTAAAACTACCTCCGAATGGGTCTAAAACAACATCGCCGGGATATGAAAACATTTTTATCGCAAATTCGGGAATATCAATGGGAAATGGCGCGGTATGACCTAATGTATTCTCGCCCTTTGAATTAATCTTGATTACCGGATTTATTTTAATGATGTCTCTACGCCATTTTTGAATAAAATCTTTTTCAATGGCAAATTTATTCTCTTGTCTGCCCTGTGTCATTATCGTTTTGAGAGTAAAGCGTTTACCGCGATTTGCTTTACTACGTTCAAAACACTCTAAATTTTTACACTCCCAACTTTTCAAACCTATTTCTGAATAAGCATTGCCGTTCACTTTCAAACATCCGCAAACGGGGCAGGGATAACGTGTCGCATCTTTTCTATGCTTGTGAAAAATCAAAATATGTTCATAGCAATTCATAGGGTATTGGTAGAACGGGAAAGGTTTGTTGCCATTTTTGTGACGCTCGCTTTGCACTTCGCCTTTGTCCCAAATAAAATTATCTACAAATGTAAAACCCTCTTCTTCAAATATTTGTGTGAAATATGCGCCGAGTGGGATGCGTCTTTTTCCCCATGTTGAAGTTGTTGAAATGTTATCGTTATCAAAAATGTCGCCAACATTGAAAACAAATACGCGATGGTTGTCTAAAACACGATATGATTCTCTGATTATCAAGCGCATATCTTTTAAATAATCGTTCAGATTTTTCCATTGAGAATATTCTCGAGCATTGTAATAGGGAGGCGATGTAACCATCAAATGCATTGATTCTGACTTCATCCCGCGCAGTGCGTCAAGGCAATTGCCCCATATAATTTTTATGCCATCATCTTTATTTTCAAGAAAATCAACAAGTTGTTTGTTTGTATTAGTATATTGATTTTGAAAATCTTGCTTTACAAAATCAATATAAATCTGTGTAAATAAGCATATTATGCGTTGAATGTCTTCTTGTCCTCGTAAGACACTAACAGAACGCAAAAACTCATCAAATCGTTCTTGAGAAGGAAAGGTCTCTTTCAAATAAGAACTACTGATTTCAAGGATTTTGTCTATATATTCTACTTTTTCTGACATACAATTATTTAAAATATTTTGCAAAAGTAACATTATTTTGTTTATATTTCCAAAATAATATTTGTTTTTTCATTTTTATTAAAATATTTACCACTTCGGAGTCCCATTTATAATGGGCAAACACGCAGGTTTGCCCCTACACACTCATTCACTCATTTACTCATTTTCTCACTACTCATATCTCACTACTCACTACTCACTATCTATCAATACTATATCTAAACCCAAAATAAAATTTAGTTCCCATAAGTGGACCCCATACTAATGAACTATCAAAATATTCACTGAATGGGTTTTGTCCGTCAATAATGGGATGGTGCTGGGTAAAATTTCCAATATTTTCGGAACCTACGTAAAAACTCCAATTTTTAAAATTTTTAGTTATTTGTGCGTTGTAAATTTGGTACGGGTCGAACTTATCGGGGCGGGTATGTTCAGCGGGATTAACCGCTGTACTTGGGACTCTACCTGCGCCGTTAAATTGTGCCGTAAAATCGAACTGCCATTTTTGCAGAGGAGTTGAATATGAGGTTGTTAATAAACCTTTGTATTGGTTTTGAAATGCTTTTGTCTGCAATTTGCCTGCCGTTGTTGTTTTGACATCATTCAGACGCCACGCTGCAATAAGTTCTAACCCGCGCACAATACCGATATTTGCCTCAATTTGAAAAACATTGGAATAAGATTTTCCGTTAAGATTATAAAACAGCACCTCTCTAACATTTTGGTCAAAATCGACAATAAGTTGATTTACAAAATGAGTTCGATAATATTCAAAATTAATGATTAGTTCCCGCGCTCCGAGTGGGAAATATTGAGTAATGTTAGCACCATAATTCCATCCTTCTTCTATTTTCAGATTTTCTGTAAAAATCATTTTTCGAGAGGATGCCATAAGTGGATTATATTCAGCCATAATGTGCGGTGTCCTGTACCCGTTACCAACTGACGCTCTTGCTGTTGTAGATTCTGTAATGTTGTAACGAATATGCATACGAGTAGTTGGCAAAGTACCGTAAATATTATGATAATCGCCTCGTAATCCGGTAATTATCGTTAATAAATCGTGTATTTCAAAAGTATATTGAAAAAATGCGCCGGGCACTTTTTCTGTTCTATTGCCGTTAGGAACAACAATTTCAGGTATAAATTGGTTTTGTTGCACGTTTCCTATTTTGTCAAATGATTCATTTAAATCATCATACATAAATGATAATCCTGCATTATATCTATGTTTTTCTCTATCACCAAAATGGGATTGAAGAATCAGGCTGCTTGAAACAAAGTTTTGTTTGCCACTATAAAATCGGTGTCCGTACATAGATTCTTGTTCGTGACCTACGTAATTTGTAAGGATAGCGACACTTTTGGCATTATCATTAGAAAAAATATATCCCCATTTCAGAAATGCCTCAATGTTTTTAGAATCAATCATTATGCCATATATATCGGGAGATGCTACTCTGTTGCCATATATATCATAAAGTGATTTTTTTCTGTCAAAGTCGAATTGTCCGCCTGTTCTTTGTTCGTCAAGATATTTAATTCCGAATTGTCCAATCCATTGGTCGTTAGGTTTAAAGTACCAGCGATTAATAAAGCTGTAACGAGTAATGTTTGTTTTATCTAAAAAACCATCGTCATCGTGGTCAACTTTAAGCATATCAGATGCGGTGTGCGCTAAAATAGCGGTACTCCAACTATCATTAATAATAATTGAGCCGTTTGCATTTGCTTCCATTCTTAATTCGGAGCTTATGAATCCATTTAAAAAGAATAATTCCGAGGTGGGTGGTTTTTTGTACTCTAAATTTATTTGTCCTGTAAGAGATTCGTACCCATTAAGCACTGATGCTGCGCCTTTTGAAATCTGAATAGATTCCATCCATTGTCCCGGAACGAAATCCATTCCAAAAGAGGATGCTAATCCCCGACTATTTGTCATATTTTCTGACAACATTTGTACATATTTTCCTGACAACCCAAGTAAATGAATCTGTTTAGCACCTGTAACTGCGTCAGTATAAGAAACATCGACCGATGCGTTTGTTTCAAAACTTTCTGCGAGGCTACAACATGCGGCTTTGCAAAGTTCGGCGGAAGTAACTTGCACAGTTGTGAACGGATTTGTGCGTGAAATGTGAGTTCCCGATTGTCGCGATGATACATTAACTTCTTCGAGTTCAATGTTTTCTGTTAAAATTATTTCGATGTGGTTTTCGTTTTCTTTTATTTCAATAATTTTAGTCGTATATCCGACAAAACTAACTGCCAATTTGTTAGAATTTGTATGTATTGGTATTTCAAATTCGCCCAAATGGTTGGTAACTACGCCTAATGTGGTTCCGTCCCAATAGACATTTGCGCCTGTAATAGGCTGCTTTTGTCCGTTTTCTATTTCATAAACGTTTCCGTTTATTGTGTTTTGCGAAATTATTTCTGTCGCAAAAAAAATTGATAAAATTAATATTATTTGATATTTCATTTTCAGTATAATTTATGAGTTAATAACTTGTTTAAATTCAATAGATAAAACAAGAAATTCTCATAGTCTGAAAATGCAATTTAAAATATTAATTTCAGTATCAAAAAAAGGTGGTGGAAATAGATATTTTCTATGTAGTTCTGTATAATTTGAGGTAAAAGATAAAAATTGCGGCAAAATTCCTACAAAAATTTTCAGTTCGACTGAAAATGGCAACAATTTTTTATGGTTACACTCTGTAGATGAATATTCTAATTTCTTTAAATCTATTTCGCATAAATGGTTGTGAGGCTCGGAATCATGTTGGTGAGCCTGACATTGTTTGTGTTCGGTATCAAATAAATGTGAATAACAGCAAGATGAATGATTGTCATCTGACTCGTTGCAAAAACTGTCATTTTCGTTGTGGTTATGAGATAAAAGAACTAAAACAGCATCCTTTTTTTCAATATCGCAATTCAAACAATGATGATAAATAAATGCAAAACCTGTCAAAGCTGGAAACATTACAGCTAACAGGCTGAATATAATCATTTTATGTATCAATTTATTTATCATTACGCTAATAATTTTGTTTAAACAACGTAAAAATCACTACAAAAATTGTGCCAAAAGTTTATCCACATGAGACTTTTCAGTTGCAGGTAATGTTTCATCAGATTTACATGCAACAAATGTTATCACTACAAAGAACAGATAAATGAAAACTTTTACAATTTTTTTCATAGTAAATAATTTAATTTTTTTCAAAATATTTTTAAAATACAAAATACAATCCTGTTAAAAAAGAGTGTGAAAATAAATTATTAGGTAAAACTGTTTCGTATGATACGAAAACTGTATCATAAAGTGTTACTATTTGTAAATTTTTCAATACTTTTATATTTATACCTGCTGATAAAGAATATGTTGTCATAATCCCTTCTTTAATAATTTCATCGTAATATCCAATATATTCTGCAGGAAAAAGAATATTCAAGCCCAAATTAAAACGAGGCCTAATTATTTTACTGTTAGGATAAATATATTCAAGACGAAGAGGAATTTTATAGGATTTTTCTCTAACTTCACTATTGTCTTTGCGAATAATTGATATTTCAGACCACAATAAACCTGTTTTAAAAAACAAATTTTCATTTGAATATGGCAACCAAAAATTTGAAAATACACCCCACTCTAAATAAGTTTTATTTTTGTCAAATAATTTGTGCTCAATTATACCACCTACAATTTCAAAATTAACTTTTAGGGTAGGTAATTTCTTTTCGTAAATAATACATTTTTCATCATCACACATTACATTGTGATAACTCTCCGCAAAATTAATCAAGTTTTTATGATTTGGTTTTTTTATTGTTGTGATTTTTGATTCAAGTTCTGGGGCTTCCTGAGTATAATAGTTCAAAATAGTCCAATGTTTAACAGAATGAGACCTGTATTCTTTACCATCTTTCATAATAAATTCTTCTTTGTAGGGCATTTCTATTAATGGTTTATCTTCTTTTTCAATAAAATACCTATCTCCTGTTTCATCTCTCAAATAATAAACATCCAATTTGCCTTTTATCAAATATTCTAAAAACACTTTCTTAGACTCATTTATATTTCGCGAAATAAAGTATTTACCATCATTAAATCTGAAACCATAGATATTGTATGGGCTGAAATTGCGTATTTCGCCTGTTTCAGTTTTAAAATCGCAGGACATTCCCATTCTTGTGTCGCTTCTATAATCAATTTGACCAAAAAGTGTATCACCTTGCACCACAATAACATAGCCCGGGCGAAAATCTCTTTGCCCAAAACACAAAAAACATAAAGAATTGAAAATTACGAATATAGCAAACTGAAAAAACTTCATATTTATAAAAAATTTAAAAAACTTAACTGCAAAAGTAATAAAATTGAAAATTGAATCCAAATTATTATGATAAAAAAGTCCCAAAAACAAAATTTGGACATTTTTTTTTGCGGAGCTACACTACCGCTTGGGCTGAATCTTTCAGTTACCTGACATTTTATTTCTTACTAAAAATAATTTTATTAGTTTTATAAACAATTGTATCACTTCTTAATTTATCTTCAGTTTTGTACTTATTTAAATATTCTTCATTAAATTCATTCTGTATATTCTGAACAGCATCAATTATGATGTTATAGTAATAAATTTCTTGACCTGAACCATCATCTATATAGACAGGAATTTTGTTTAGTTCGATATAAGATGTATATGACAAATAAATTTCATTTTTTGTTTTTGTAAGATAAATACAAGGTTTAAAACGAAAATAGGTAAAAAAGCCGCCTGGTGAATAATTGCTAATTGTATCTATGTAAAGTGGTGCATATTTTAATTTTTCATTAAAATAATATACTGGTTTCATGTAATAAGGTCTGTCATCTGGTGCGAAAATGTCCCTCATAGTATCTATTGTATCTTGTGATTGAAAATACAAAATTTCATCTTTACTGATTACATCAAAATATATGATTGTGTCATTACTTGATATTTTTGCTTTTTTTTCAGATATAAATTCAATTTCATCATTAAAATTGAATGGGATATTTGTTGTTATATTTTCGTATATTTTAATTTTAGATTCTATCTGGAAAATATTTTTACCATCATTATTTTTAAAATTTTCTAAAAATTCTATAATTATCTGTGATTCAATAATTTCCCCAGAATTTGTATATGCTTTTACTTCTCCAAAAACTATATCATTAAAAACATATTTTTCATAATTATCTTTTTGGCAAGAAATAAAAATACAAATAATAAAAAGATTAAAAAGATATAATAATTTTTTCCTCATTTCACCACTTTATTATTAAATAAATTAAAAGTTTTAACGTTTAAAATCATCGTGTTAGTTAGTATCATTCGATAACGTAACTCCGCTATAAAGCATTGTATTGCTTTCGAGCACAGCAACTGCATTGCCTGTTAGTATCACTTTGTGGGCAACAATATCATTAGTGTTTCCGTACATTTTATCAAAATCTGGATGTTCATTATTTTTTATGATAACGAAGAGATGTTATTTTTTATTGCATTATGGCATAGAAAGAGTACAATTTTTCTATTTAAAATTTATCATTTGCATCATCACGCAATCTATAAAAGCCTTTTCCTCCTATTGTAATAGTTTCAAGTTCAAATTTATCGGGTTCTGAAGGAAACTTTCCACGCAACTCTTTTTTTGTAATTTCAGAAATAGGAAATTTGAATACCATTGGGTTTTTTAATGTTATTGTGTTATTTTCGCTACGTTTAAACAAGTACCCAAAAGCTCCTGTAAACTCAATTTCAATTTCATTAATTGCATAATAAATTTCAGTAACACTATATATTAATACATTACCTTTGATTATATAAGTACCATTCATTCCAAAAATTATAGGTAATTCTCTCATTGTGGAATAATAATATTCTAGTTGATTGGTAGGATGTATAACAAATCTGTTACCCCAGCCTGACGCTTCACGTTCGAAATCTTGCCAAACCCCAATTCTATTATCATCCCACTTAATATCAGGGAGTGTTTCGTTACGTTTTTCAAATGTCTGTATTCTTTGAATATTAATTTTGTCAATTTCTGTCAATTCACTATCCACATTGTTTGAAGTTGGCTTGTACCAATCAAATCGACTAAAATATGTATTAAGATCCGATGAATTAAACTTATAACCATAACACGCAAAAATCATATTTCTTAAGAGTCTTAAATTTTCGTTATTTAACTGCGACAATGAAAAAATATCTAATGTCTCATTATTTAAAAGCTCCCTTTCACCTAACAATGTCATTAATAAATTGTTTGAAAATAAACCTATAAATTCCAACCGAGATTCTTTGTAAATTGTTAACGCTTCATCAAATTTTATATTTTCATCGGGTAAATCGCCGACATCTATAATGTGTTGCGAAAATGATGCCATTGCATTTACAAAGATGAAAAAAATAACAACTTTTTTCAAAATATTCATATTATGCATTTTACGTTTCTTTATTTTCTTTAATAATTAATTTCACGTCTTAAAATTTATTGAATTACTTTGACAAATCTACTACTAATCCATCCCATTTTATAACTATTCGGAATAATTTCTTCTCTATAATAGATTTGTTCATATATTTCACTATTCGGATGCATTGCAACAAACCACCAGATACGACCAGTTGAGTCTCTTTTTTCTGCTAATGCGTGGCCGATAGAACCCTCTTTAATTTGGCCTAATGAATTTCCTTCATATAAATCGAAACAGTATGCAACTTTCGTTGTGTCGTCAATTATAGGAGAGAATCTAATATTGTACTTATTGTTTAAAATCTCAAATTTTATTGGTTTATCAAAATACTTACTAGGATATTCCTCTTGACTTATATTGACAAATTGCATTTGACTCACTAAATCAAACTTTGGCAATTCAGAACAATAATTAACTTTGTAAATTTTGTTAGTTCCAATATAATCGCAGCAACAACCACCGTCGCGAATATATAATTTATCAGCTTTTTTATCTTTAAATTCTATTTTATGAAAGACTTGATGTTCAGAAAAAATTTTTTCAAAGGATTGACCTGTGTTGATAAAAATAATGATATATTTAGACTCATTTGCTATAAATTCATTAAAAATTATATCGTCTAAACCATCGCCATTAAAATCTACAATATGCAAGTAAGTGTCAAAATTCGGCGGTAAAGAATTTTTTTTAAAAAAATCAAATTCTTCAGGAAGATTTTTTATAAATTTTGCCTTTAATTCAGGATTTTGCTTTTCTATATTTGTCCAACTAAATTCATTGATTAAAGGGAAAAATAAATCAACATCCTCGATTTTGGTTTTTTCAGACTTTTCATATATGGTAGAATCCAAAAATATATCAATTTGAGTCGGAATATTTCTTCCGTTTTCTGATTGTTTTTTTGAAAATGGATTGCAACACTGAATTATTAATGTTATCACAAACATTATCAAAAATTTTATAGTAACAAATTTCATTTTTTTCTACTTACTTTTTTATATTTCGTGAAATATGCAAATTATTCAAATTTCTCAACAGGGTCTATTCCAAAATTTCTATCCTTCCTCAGTTCCCTCATTCTATCCTCCAATTGTAATTTTTGTAATTCCCGCAATTGACCATCGGCCGTTTGTTCTGCTGCTCTCATTCTTTCTGCCATTTCTTCAACCAGATTGCCAATCATCTCATTTCTTTTTTCCATTATTTTTTCAAACAAATTTGGGGCGCTGGCGGTTACAGTTACCTCTGATAGTTTTATTGTACGTTCTGCGGTATCCCATTTATAAGCACCTTTGAGTTCATAACCAGACATTCCATTTGTCATAGAATAACTTTGTTCGTAAATTCCATTGCCATTGGTGCTATGAATAACCATAAAAGAAGTTACTTCACCTGCCTCATCACGTGCAACGCTTGTTACAATTCCAATATGGTCAAATTCACAATCATCTCCTTTGTGATCACTTCGTCCACTTCTAAATGTAACAGCATTACCAGCTTCTATATTAGAAAATTCAATTTGTGTGCTGCTGCTTGCAATTCTTGCAACACCGTTTGTCCAAATTCCAATTCCTGGTCCATTCTTTGGGTTTGAAAGCCCAGCAAATATTATTGCTCTTGCCACTGATTCCGAACAGTCATATTTGTAACTTCCCAATATACTTCTCATATATGAAATTGCGTGTAATCTTTCTTCTTCTGTCAAACCAAGTATATCAACAAACCGTAAGGGATTGTTGAAACCATATCTATAAGGTGTCCAAGAATCGAATTGTTCTGCCAACGGATCCGCCACATGCCACCTCATCAACGCCGCATCATAAAACCGCGCCCCAAAGTCATAAAAATTCAGCCCATGCATACTATCAAACTCTTTGTCATTATAACTAAACTTTTGTTCCTCAGGATTCAACCCGCCCGGCATTATCAGCCCACTCGCATAGTAATTTAACCTCTGCACAACAATATAATGTCCTCCACGTGGATTTAATATGGGCGGTTCGCCGGTTTCGCCGCCGGGGTCACCTTCTTCCTCTTCTTCGGGGTTTTCGGGGTCATCCATGGTTGTTAAGTTTCTCTTTAAAACTACTCTATTGTTACCAAGATGGTCTTTTACATAAAAATAGTAATTGTTATCTTTTATATAACCATTTCCAAATAAAATCTTATCTAACCTTCCATCTTCATATATTTTATTGCCAACATAATCGGTTGTTTTTCTCTTTGTTATATATGAACCATTGGTAAATCCTTTATTAGATGGTAACATATCGTCATCCCCTCGTTCATTAAGGTATGGATGGTCAAAAATTGCAGTTGTATCTATTGATACTTCGGGTTGATAAACTGATGGTACTAACCATTGGTGTGTTACTCTTCGTTTTACTCCATCTGCCGAGTAATCAT
>WRMI01000027.1 GCA_009777175.1 Marinilabiliaceae bacterium | reverse complement strand
GTGAAAGCAGCATTTCACTTGGATTAGATACTTCTCGCAACCCAGAACCTAACATCTCGAAAATTCCTATTTCTGACGTTGAACCGAAACGATTTTTTACGGAGCGTAGAATACGATACATATAATGTCTGTCGCCCTCAAACTGCAAAACTACGTCAACAATATGTTCTAATATTTTAGGACCTGCAAGATTTCCTTCCTTATTTATGTGTCCGATTAATACTACGGGTAAATTTTTTTCTTTTGCAACACGCATAAGCATTGCCGTACATTCTCTAATTTGCGAAACACTTCCTGCGGTAGATTCCATATCTTCGCGTTCTAATGTTTGTACAGAATCGATAATCAGTAGGTTAGGATTAATGTTTTCGATATGGTTTAAAATTCTTTCCATTGACGTTTCGCCAAGAATAAGGCAGTTTTCGGAATTATCTCCACATAGTCGGTCGGCGCGTAATTTAAGTTGTTGCGGACTCTCTTCGCCCGAAACATATAGAATCGACATCTCTTTTAGTTGGAGTGCCATTTGTAAACTTAATGTAGATTTTCCGATGCCGGGTTCTCCACCAATTAATACCAAAGAGCCGGGTACTAATCCTCCGCCAAGTACACGGTTTAGTTCTACTATTCCTGTATCTACTCTTGGCAGTTCGTCAACAGAAACTTGTGAAATTGGCACAGGCTTGCGATTTGCAGAATAGTTATCTTTGTTGCCTGTTGTTTTTTTTGCTTTGCCTGTCATCACAATTTCTTCTACAAACGTGTTCCACTCTCCGCATGAATAGCATTTTCCAATCCATTTGGACGATTCGGAGCCGCAATTTCGACAAACAAAAACTGTTTTACTTTTGGTCATTTCTTTTTTAGTGAATGAGTGAATAAGTGAATGAGTGAATAAGTGAATGAGTGAATGAGTAGTTATGAGTTATGGGTTATTAGTTTGTAAAGTTAAAAGTTTGTAAAGTTTATAAAGTTAGTTATCAGTTATTAGTCATTAATATCTAAACTCTAATCACTACACTCTACACTCTATACTCTACTCACTAACCATTAACCACTAATTTTTTATTTTAACATATTTTTTCCTTACTTCTTTATAACTTTACAAACTTTACAACTATATTATCATTCCCCTTTTTTTACCTCGCAATATTTTCCGCAAAACGCAATGCCAAATTTTATTATTTCGGTATAATTTTCTGATAATAGTTCGTCTGCGTATTTGTTGTCTTCAATTTGTTTTAGTGCTGCGTCACACTCTTTTTGCAGGTATTTCTCTTTTTTTGCCCACTTTAACTCCATAATCACGGCTTTGTGGCGACGTGTGGTTTGTTTAAGTGTTATATCGCACCGTCCGAGACCTGTTTCTCGATTCGATTTTACGGTGTAGTATTGTAACTTGTTAAGAATGCCTACAATAAGACCGTGATAAAAATCTTCTTTACCGTCAAAATAACTTATGCATTCCCCAAGCAAGTTGTTTAATTCATCTTGAACTATTTGGGCGTTACCGTTTAATAGCGCATCGAAAAACAAACTAAAATCTTTTACTTCGACTTTTTCGTCGAACCAGTCTTGAATTTTGGTAACATATATGTATCGCACTTCTCGGTTAGGAATAGCCAAATCTAAAATTAATTTACCATCTTCGTCTTGGCGCTCTATCCCCACTTTTTTTAGATAGCCCGTAAAAAACAAAAAATTCCAAAAATTATCAATTTTTTTGTCTATTTCATCGTAGGTAACGTCTTCATGGATTTTTTTTGAAATTATTCCGCCAGAAATCAATTTTTCAAGGTCTTTCCTTACATCAACGTTTGATTTTTCCAACAATCTTTTTACAATATCATTACTGCTTGTGTTTGCCCAATGTGGTTGGGGGTCACGTTTCGGATTTTCTACAACTCTACTTAAGCAATTAATGACACTCCATGGATTATAAACTTCTTTTCTTCCGAACAGATAACCATCATACCAATCTTTTACTGAATCTCTTTTGTTTTCAAGGCTATAATGTTTGAGCATTTCGTCCACTTCGTTTTGTGTAAATCCAAAATATTCATCGTACCTATCTTCAAGAATGGATATAACATCAAGATTATTTAATCCTGTGAAAATGCTTTCTTTTGAAATCCGCAAACATCCCGTCATTATTGCGAACTGAAGATGTTCGTTGCTTTTAAGCGCGCTACCCATCAACGAGCGGATAAAATCGACCATATCGTTGTAGAAACCTCGCCGCCAAGCGTTTTCAAGCGGTACGTCGTATTCGTCAATCAAAATAATTGCTTTTCTACCATGATAGGATTCCAAACATTTGCAAAGAAATCCAAGAGATGAGGAGTATTCATCTTTCGAAGCCTCACGTGATGCTAACCTTTCAAACAGCACCTTATCGTCTTTATCTTCTATTTTTTCATATAAGTAACGATGCCGCTTAAATTCATCCGTAATTTTTTCTTTCAAGGCAAAATAAGAACTTTCAAATGTGCTTTTATTCGCATCCTTAAAAATCAAGAATATCACCGGATATTTGCCTTGATGTTCCATATACTCCTCGCCGGCGGTTTCTATTTTTAGTCCTTTAAAGAGTGCTCGAGTATCTTTACCGTTCAAAGGTGCAGTATCTTCAAAGAAACATTTGAGCATAGTTTGATTGAGCGTTTTGCCAAAGCGACGCGGACGAGTGCAAAGCGTAAACTTTGAACCTTTATCTAAAATATCCCTTATAAATAGGGTCTTATCAACATAGTAATAGTTTTCCTCTATCATTGAGGCAAAGAATTCTACACCGATGGGTAATTTTTTCTTCTTTTTGTCGAACATTTTGATTTGTTTTTAAAGTGCAAAAATAGATAAAATTTTTGAATTATTAACGATTTTGATAAATAAAAATAAAATGACTTTTTTGGCATCGATAGGCACAAATTTACCTATAGTAAATAACTAAATTTAAAAATTTTTTTATCAGTTTCAGAACTCCTAACCTGGCTCACATTTAACTGTGGCTAGTTTGTATCGTAGTAACAACCTTATTATTACCTTATTTTTTTTCAAAACAATATGACGAGGGTTGTTTTGTAAGAAACTAGAAACTAATCCCTTATCAGCGACCTCAAGAAACCAACTCTGATATTACTACCAAAAGAGGTTGACAATGAGCAAATAAATCAATTTTACTTGTATTCCAAATTTGAAATTTTATGAACCAAAATTAATTGTTAAAAAATCTTTTTTTTTCTAAATATAAAAAATTTTTATACTTTTGTTTTTTTGTTTAGGATAAAATTTGTTGAATTTAATAACAAAATATGGTATTTAGTGCTTTTTCGTTATTTGATCTTTCCTTATTTGAGATTTTTTGTGTTACAACTTTGGCGCTCTGTTTTTTGTTTCAGATGTGGTTTGTTTTTGGAAGGGTAAATCGTATCAGGATTCTCAAGACCAACGCACAACATTCTGAAACACAATTTACTCCACACGTTTCGGTTATAATTTGTGCAAAAAACGAAGAAGAAAACCTGACAAATTTTCTACCATCAGTTTTGACACAAGATTATCCTAATTATCAGGTCGTTGTAGTTAATGACTCGTCAGAAGATAATTCGGAACTTATTTTGGCACAGTTCAAAAGCAAATATTCGCATCTTTATTACACAAATATTCCCATTGACAAAAAATTTTCACATGGCAAAAAACTTGCCATTTCAATCGGTGTAAAAGCGGCTACTCACAATTATCTTGTTTTTACAGACGCAGATTGCAAACCCGCAAGCAATAAATGGTTAGAAACAATGGTACAAGGTTTTAAACCCGAAGGCAAAGAAATTGTTATCGGATTTGGTGGATATTTAAAACAAAAAGGTATAACAAATTTAATTATAAGATACGATACATTCTTTACCGCATTGCAATACATGGGATTTGCATTTAGCGGAAAACCTTACATGGGAGTAGGACGTAATTTGGCTTATAAAAAAGATTTGTTCATCAAAAATGACGGTTTGAAAAGTCATTTAAATATTTTATCGGGCGACGACGACCTTTTTGTAAAAGAAACAGCCACAAAACAAAACGTTTCAATTGTAACAAATCCCGATGCGCATACAATTTCTGTACCTCATAAAACATTAAACCATTGGCGATTACAAAAAGCAAGACATTTAACAACGGCACATCTTTATAATTTTTCAGTCAAATCAGAATTGATTTTGGAGCCAATAAGTAGAGAAATTTTTTGGTTCATGATTTTTTATATGATAATTTCTAATACCTTTGCATTGGTTTCAATCGGTTTTTTAATTGTTAACTATCTCATTAAGATATTGATATGGAAAAAAATTGCAAAAATTTTAAATCAAGGAAAATTGTATTGGAGTCTGTTATTATTTGATTTTATTCATCCGTGGATATTATTGTGGGCATTTTTTTCAAAACGAAAAGGAACTAAAATTAGGAAATGGAAGTAAATCCAAATTTATCGGATAAAGCGAAATTTGATCTAGAACTTGTTGATCAAGCGTTCAAAGGCAACCAAAAAGCCTTTGCCGAATTGATGGCTCGATATAAAGATGCCATCTATTTTATGTTGCTAAAAATGGTAAATAATAAAACAGATGCCGAAGACCTTACCATTGAGGCTTTTGGAAAAGCATTCAAAAATTTAGAACAATATTCGTCCGCTTACGCATTTAGCACGTGGCTATTTAAAATTGCGTCAAACAATTGTATTGACTTTTTGAGGAAGAAAAAAGCCAACGTAATTTCCATTGACGGCGCATATCCCGAAGACAGTCGCGATGCCGAACCAAGCATTCATCTGAAAGATACCCTTCCCGACCCCGAAGAAAATATGATTAAAACACAGAAAGCCGTTTTGATGCGTACAATTGTCCAAAAATTGAAACCAAGATATAGAATTCTTATTGAAATGAGATATTTTAGAGAATATTCTTATGAAGAAATTTCTGATCAATTAGGAATTCCGTTAGGAACGGTCAAAGCGCAACTTTATAGAGCAAAAGAACTACTTTACCATACCCTCAAAGATACTGATATTAAGAATGATTAATGTTAATAGTTTTCAAATATTTCCCCAATTTAAGTGATTCCCAAAAAGAGCAGTTCGAAACTCTGACCTCTTTATTTACCGATTGGAACACAAAAATAAACCTCGTTTCACGAAAAGATATCGACTATTTTGCCGAACATCATTTACTACACTCTTTGTCGATTGCAAAATTTATTAGATTTACGACTGATAGTAAAATTATTGATGTAGGTACGGGAGGCGGATTACCCGGTATTCCTTTGGCTGTTATGTACCCCGACGTACAATTTATCCTTATTGATTCCATTGGAAAAAAAATTAAAGCAGTCAACTCAATGATAAATTCTATTGGACTCAAAAATGTAAAAGCTTATGAAACTCGTTCCGAAACTTTGAAAAGTAAATTTGATTTTGTTGTGAGTAGGGCTGTTGCACCGCTACCATTGTTTATCAAACAAACAGCGCATTTGATAAGTACAAAACAGCAAAATGCTATTTCAAACGGTATTATTTATTTAAAAGGAGGCGACATTACTCACGAAATTATGCCCTTCAAAAGGATGACATCCGTTTTTGAGATAAAATCTTTTTTCCCTGAAAATTATTTTTCAGGAAAAAAATTAGTACATATTTCAATTAATTAACTATGAGTCTCCGAAAAGTCATATTGTTTAACCACAAGGGTCACAAAGTGATTTCACAAAGTACACAAAGCAATAAATATCAACATCTATCAACTTGTGCTCTTTGTGCATTCCTTGTGTGCTTTGTGGTAGAGAACACTTTTAGGAGTGGACTCAACTATTATTCATAGAAATTAATAAGACCAATAACAGAACTCTAAACAGATGACAAAATATTACATATTAAGTTTTTTTTGGAAATTATTTTCTTTGATTCCATTTCGGATAATGTTTTTATTGGCTGATATTCTTTATTATCCGTTTTATTATCTTGTAAAATATCGGCGACAAATAGCACGTAAGAATTTGCTTGCATCTTTTCCCGAGAAAAGTCTATCCGAGATAATTAAGATAGAAAAGAAATTTTACCGTTATTTTTTGGAAATATTTTTAGAAACCTGTAAAGTAGCCACAATTTCAAAAAAAGAGATGGGACGACGAATGAAATTTATGAACGTAGAACTGATAAACGACTCAAACAGTAGAGGAAAATCTGTTTCGTTATATTTAGCGCACTATGGAAATTGGGAATGGATTAGTTCTTTGAATTTGTATGTATATGATTACGTAGCGGGAGGGCAAATTTATCAAAAGATGAAAAATAAACCATTCGAAAAATTAATGCTCAAAAATCGCAATCGTTTCGGAACAGCAAACATCGAAATGAACGAAACCCTTAGGTGGATAAATGATAAAATTCAGAAAAATATTGTTTCAACAGTAGGATATATCGCTGACCAATCACCTAAAATACAAGAAGTAAAACATTTTCTTCATTTTTTAAATCATACCGTACCAATTTTTATCGGAACAGAAAGGATAGTAAAAAAATATGATATGGACGCTTATTATCTTGATATAAAGCGTGTTAAAAGAGGGTATTATGAAACAACATTTGTTAAAATGCACGAAAATCCCAAATCGCTCCCTGATTTTGAATTAACACAAATATTTTTTAATTTATTAGAAAGTTCCATCAAAAACCAGCCTGAAATATATTTATGGACACACAACCGCTTTAAGCATGCAAAAAAATGAAATAAATAATCAAAAAAATAAATTCAACAAATTATGGAAACTCAAGAGTTAAGTAAAGAAACAAATGATAAGATAAGCTTTATTTCATTCATTATTCCGGAATTTGCATCCACTTACAAAATGAATGTACAAGAAGCCTATTTTTATTTAAAAAAGTATGGCGGCATGGATTATCTTAATAAATGTTGGTGGGCATTACATACAGATAATCCTTTTTGGGCGGTCAGAGATATGTACGAAGTATGTAGTAAAAACGGAGGTATGCGATGAAAGTTTTTCATGGGAGTTATACCAAAATTGATAAAATTGACCTATCAAAATGCGAAATAGGTAAAGATTTTGGGCAGGGATTTTATGTAACAAAAATAAGGGAACAAGCAGAGTTTTGGGCAGAACGTAGAGGATTTTCAAATAAAACAAAAGGTATTGTTACCGACTTTGAATTTAACGATAATGCCTTTCACTATTTTAACCTTAAAACGCTCCGATTTGTTGGTTACGACGAAAACTGGCTTGATTTTGTTGCAAAAAACAGAGATACATCAATGCCACAACCAACACATGATTACGATATTGTTGAGGGTCCTATTGCTGACGATAAAATTGCTACACGAATAAAAAAATATTTAAAAGGAAAAATACCAAAACAACAATTTCTGGAAGAACTGAAATTTATGAGGGAAACACATCAAATTTGTTTTTGTACGGGGCGTTCACTTCAAATGTTAAAATATATTGAAAATAAGGTAGATATTGAATATGAAATATCTGAAATCGGAGAAGCACTACTCAAACAGTTTGTCATTGATTCCAATTTTGATGAAGAAAAAGCCGCTGACATTTTTTATTCTTCAAACATTTTTGGAAAACTCTCAGACCCATCAACAGAATTGTACAAAAAATCATGGCAAGAAATCTACAAAATGTTGAAAATCGAATTAATATAAAAATTTTTTATTGGAAAAAAGGGCTATAGCACAAAATGTGGTTTTGCATTCAACCGTTTCAAACATGCAAAAAAATGAAAAAATTAATCGAAAAAATAACTATCCTGTACTCCCTACCCTATTATAAAGAAAAATTAAATAAATTTTGCAGACTCCAAAAAAACATATACTTTTGCGAATAATTATTACAAATACAAAAAAGAAAAAATAATATGAATTTTCCATACATAAGCCAGATTATCGTTCATGATTGTTATACATATCAGGGACTTAACATTCCGAAAATACCTTTGACAGAATTTAAACATATCATAATAACAGGTAAAAATGGTTCAGGTAAGACTACAATATTAAATCGAATTAGTCTTATGTTAAAATTGATACAAGAAGGGAAAAGCAGAGAACAGGAAATAGGAGGATTAGAAAGCAGTATCAAATTTATCAAAACGCATCCGAACCGAAGTTCATGGGAGGAACAACTAAAAGATTTACAAGGTCTTGATTTAAAATTTTTAGACAACAATGTCGAAGGTTTTTCTGAAGAAGCCGAGCCATATATAATTTCTTTTTTTAGGGCGAATAGAAAGGTAGAAGTTGCCGATGTGAAAAGCGTTACAAAAGAAGATGATTTTTTACTAACACTAAAACAGAAAAGCAATCCAGAAGTATTTACAAAATTATTCAAGCAATATTTGGTAAACAAGAAAATTTATGAAGCATTTGATCACATGAACAACAAATTAGAAAGGAAAAATCAGAACAAAATGTTTTTTGACAGTTTGCGCGATACACTTCGAAACATTTTGGAAGACAATAAGTTAGAATTGGAATTTATTCAAGAAAATTTCGAGTTTAATATTACGCTTTCAGACAAACGGATAGTAACGCTAAATACGCTTTCGGATGGATTTTCTGCATTTTTAAGCGTTGTGATGGATTTATTTATAAAAACTGATTTAATAAGAGAACAAAAAAACGATTTTGGCTATCAGCCAAGCGGTATTGTTCTAATTGACGAACCCGAAACTCATTTACATATATCAATGCAATATAACATACTTCCTTTAATATCAAGGCTTTTCCCTAATTTACAATTTATTGTTGCAACACATTCGCCTGCAATTATTTCTAGTTTAGAAAACGCAATAGTTTTTGATTTAACAAGTAAATCGGAAGTTGCCGATTGGATATTAGGCAGTAGTTACTCCGAACTAATGGTTGGACACTTTGGACTTGAAAATGAATATTCGCCTGTTGCCGATAGAATTTTAGAAGAAGTAAATAATGCGGCAAAAAAGAAAGACATAAGCGCATTAAAATCAATTTATGAAAAGAATGAAACATTTTTGACACCTGCGCTTAGATTGGATATTGAAAGTTTAATTATAAAGTTAAAGAACGCAAATGATTAACATCGAAAGAAGCCCCGAAGCGCCAAAATATCTTAACACGCAGGAAATAAAAGATTATGTTGACCGTGCAATTCAATTTAAGAACGACCGCGAGAACTTTCCGATACCTAAGAAGCCTACATCTTATAGAGATAACGATTTACTAAAGGCATTTGATAGAGACTTTTTTTCTAAATGTTACCTAACAGAAGAAAAATTCCCAAATTCGTGGATTATGGATGTTGACCATTTTATTCCTCAAAGTGAACGTCCCGATCTTGTTTACGAATGGAGCAATTTGTTTCCCGCCCAACATCATGCAAATATGATGAAACCAAGAAAAACGCCCGATGGTGGATATTTAAATCCATGCGACCCAAATGATGACGTAGAAAATGAAATTATTTATAGTTTATCGGTCCGCGGTTTTAACCCGACTTTTACTGCAAGGAACCACAACAATATAAAAGCAAAGAATACTTGTAGTCTTTTAGATAGAATTCATAACGGACACAACTACGATACGCAAAAATTAACAGAAACTTTGCGTCATACAATCAGTAAAAAATATGATATTATACTGAAAAAAATAAATGAGTATAAAGGCACTCCTGAAAACTCTCAAGAAAGAATCCAAGTTTTGAGAGAATTACGCGACCACCTTTCGAGGAAATCTTCTTTTACAATGTTATGTCGTTCTATGCCAGCAGTTAGTTTAATTAAAGAAGAATTATTTGATTAATATCCATACAATATTGATAATTAAATAGTAATCACCTATTGCCATAACATTTTTTGTAAAGAAAGAAGAATATAAAAGTTTTATGTATGTATGAAAAAAAATATTATATTTATTAGAAAGTTCCATCAAAAACCAGCCCGAAATATATTTATGGACACACAACCGTTTTAAGCATGCAAAAAAATGAAATTGATAATCGAAAAAATAAAATCAACAAATTTGGAAACTCAAGAGTTAAGTAAAGAAACAAATGATAAGATAAGTTTTATTTCATTGGGTAGGTTACTCTCCTTTCTAAATGGACATATGACAGTCTAGTCTGCATAATTCATGAAGTGAATGAAAAAAATGAGGAATTATATTTTTAAAAAATAAATACATGCGTTCAAAAAATAATATAGGCAAAAACCCTTATTTTCAAGACGCACCCTTAATAGAATATAGGATATCTGGCTAATATCATCCCTTATTCCCTTATTTTCAGTTTAATAAGGGAACAAAGGAGAATAATAACCGACAACTGAATACTAAATACTGAATACTCATTTACTCATTTACTTATTCACTCATTCACTGAAAACTGAAAACTGAAAACTGAAAACTGAAAACTGAAAACTGAAAACTGAAAATGAACTATACAATTTTTATATTTTTTTGGAAATTATTCTCAAGAATACCATTGTCGGTGATGTATCTCTTCGCCGACCTACTCTATTTTCCGTTTTATTATATAGTTAGGTACAGACGGAAAGTTACTCGTAAAAATTTGACTGAATCATTTCCTGAAAAAACAATTGACAACATAAAAATAATAGAAAAGAAATTTTACCGTTATTTTTTAGATATTTTTTTAGAAACCCTTAAAATGGCTACAATATCAAAAGAAGAGATAGGACGTAGAATTAAATTTTTCAATTTAGAAGAGTTCAACAATTCCAATTCCAACAATAAATCTATTTCATTATATTTGGCACACTTTGGAAATTGGGAGTGGGTTAGTTCGTTAAATTTATATTTAAATGAAAATGTAGCGGCGGGGCAGATTTATCATAAATTGAGTAGCAAATTATTTGATAGATTAATGTTAGAAAATAGAGGGCACTTCGGCGCTGCAAACATTGAAAAGAACGAGACACTTCGTTGGTTACATCAAAAATTTCAGAACAAAATAGTTACCACAATAGGATATATTGCCGACCAATCGCCCCGAAAAAAAGACCTAAAAATTTTTATGAATTTCCTTAATCATAATGTCCCCGTTTATGTTGGAACCGAAAAAATCGTAAAAAAATATGATATGGACGCTTATTATCTTGATATTAAGCGTGTAAAGAGAGGATTTTATGAAGCAACTTTCGTTAAAATGCATGAAAATCCTAAAATACTCCCCGATTTTGAACTTACAAAACTATATTATTCCATGCTTGAAAAATCAATTAGAAAGCAACCCGAACTATATTTATGGACTCACAAACGTTTTAAACATGCAAAATAAAAAAAAAATATGCGCCTTAACCATGGCTAGAAATGACGAATTTTTCTTAAATAGGTGGATTTCCTACTACGGAAAACTATTAGGCGAGGAGAATCTTTACCTCTATTTAGATGGAACCGACCAAAAAGCACCAAGCGGCGCTGGGAAAACGAATATTTTTATTGTAGAAAAACAAGGCTATCATGTTGTCGATGCCGAAAAGAAACGGTTAGCATTTTTATCAGACAAAGCAAAAGAATTATTAACTGAATATGATTTAGTAATTGGTTGCGATGCCGATGAATTTATTGTCGTCGACCCAGCCTTACAAATACAACTACCCGAATACCTCTCTCAAATTAAAATAAAAACAAGCGTTTCCGGATTGGGACTTGATTTTGGACAACACCTAAAAACAGAAACGGCATTAGACCTCACAAAACCTTTTTTGGAACAGCGCGAGTACGCATTAATTTCAACGAGATATACAAAAACTTCAATAATAGCAAAGCCTGTCAGTTGGGGTAGCGGTTTTCATAGGATTAGAAAGCACAATTTTCACATAGATAAAAATTTATACCTTCTTCATTTTGGAAATGCCGATTATAACGCCCTCAAAGCCCGTTTCGATGACCAAGATTTTATAAATACGGGACGTATCAGGCATCTCAAAAAAAGAATTCAAGTAATTGAAGATGTTACAAATAAAATTTTTGTTGATGGGGACAAAATTTTTGCAAAAGCACGAAAAATACAGACTTTTTGTCGTCCTATCTATGCATGGAACAAACCAAGTATGCTGAAAATGCGAAAAATAATAAAAATACCAAAACGTTTTAAAGAATTAGGAATATGAAAATAGATTTAGTTTATATATGGGTTGATGGCAGCGACCAAAATTGGCTCACTAAAAAGAATGAAGCTCTAGAAAAAATCGGTAAACCTATTACTCACTTATATGCTACCGATAACCGTTGGCGAGATAACAACGAATTGAAATATTCACTGCGAAGTGCCGAAAAATATGCACCATGGATTAATCATATATTTATTGTTACTGACAACCAAATTCCAAAATGGCTTAATATTAATAATCCTAAAATTACTATTATTGACCACAAACAGATTATTCCAATGGACAAACTTCCACTCTTTAATGCTAATGCCATCGAGATGTTTTTGTGGAAAATTCCTGACTTGTCGGAATATTTTCTCTATGCAAACGACGATATGTTTTTCGGTAAGCCACTTAATCCTGACTTCTTTTTTGACAGAAATGGTAATCCTATTGTTATTATGAAACAAAGGAATAGGAGTTTCAAAAATTTAGATGATTTTTCAAACGTTACCTCACGATTATTTATGGTGAAATCTGCACGAACCATTAAATTTGCGTATAAAAAATTGGGCATAAAATTTAATTTGGCATTTAAGCACGCCATCGAACCAATTAGAAAATCTTATATGGAGGAAAATTTTAAAGAATTAGAAAATAATATTTACAATACAACAATTACCGCTTTTAGAGACGTAAATAACATACAAAGGATTATTATGCCTCTATTTGATAATGCTAAAAAAAGAAATACTATCGTATTAAATTGGCATACAGGCAATAAACGAATTGTTTACAAATCTGAAAAAGATAACAAAGTTCGAAGACTTTTCCTTTATTTGAAATGGATTTTTTCTTTAATTATTGGTATTATTAAATATGACTGCTACGACAAGCAGTGGTTTTTGGTTAAATTTATTAAAAAACATAAACCATCCCTTTTTGCAATAAATGATTTTTCAAAAAATAAAACAACCTTTAAAATGGCTGAAAAATTGATGATAAATTTGTTTCCAAATAAATCGGAATACGAAAAATAAAGAGAATTTTTCAATATTTATCTTAACGCAAAGTCGCAAAGTAGAGAACGCAAAGAATAATAGTAATTAGTAATAAGATTTGAGTATCAAGTAATTCGTGAAAATTCAGAATTCCTGACCTCAAAAATTATTTTGTTGTTAAATGGGGAAATCTTATTTTTGCGGTGGAAACCAAAATGTCCTACTTTTTTGGTTTAATCAAAGAAACCTTTTTTTTCCTTGTTGTTTTTGTTGGAAAAATAAGGTGTGAATAAGGTACAATTTGAAAAATACCTTCAAAAATGATACTTTTTTAGTTTGCGGCATCATTTTCATAATCCTTTGTAATTTCAGAACTCTTGACTCGGCGCAAAATCGATTGTCGCAAATTTGCAATTAAAATAAAAAAATTTCACTTTTTTTCTTAAAAATATTAAAAATAATTATTTTTGTAATCGATTTTATATAATTTATATTATTTAACTCATTGCATATTAATATCTTAAACAAAATTTTTATGAGAAAAATATTTTTTATTGCTTTTGCAATTATATTCTATGCTGCATCCTCAATTCTCTTTATAGGTTGCAAAGATGACGGTTCCGATGGTTTTTCAACAGGAAATATTTCTGAAATCGATTGGGACAAAATTATGAGTTTGCCCTATTCATCGCTTACCCCTGATGAACAGAAGCTTAAGTTAGAAAAAGAGTGTATAGATTTTATTGATACGTTGGATGACTTAACATCCTTGAAATCTATTGAAACACTACAATATCTTACTGATTTGTTTGAACAGGATGACCCCGATTTATATATTGGGAAAAGTGTTAACAAAACAAAAGAAGTATTTGAAATTTCGAATGTTTACGGAATTTTCACGTGGAATTCATCAAGAAGAGAATGGTCAAAAACGAGCTCCTCTTCCGAGTTGAAGTTCATTTTTCCCGCCACAAAAAAGGCATCCTCTAATAATGCTACCTTGTCGCTGAACGCCGTTAATTCGGGAATTACTGTAACTGATAAATGGGAATATTACGACTACGATACAGGCAAATACACCACCTACGAAGAAGTGTATCATTTGCCAAAATCTGTTGATGCCATTCTTACCATTGATAACAAAGAAGCGGCTAAAATTACCGTTACGGCAGATTACAACAACAACAATGAAATCCCCGTTAAACAAGAAACAACTATTTCAAGCGAAGGATATACCTATTGGTATAAAATTGAAAGAGGAAACACTAACAAAGTTTCAATGAAAATCTCCCATAACAATAAGACACTCATTGAAGCGCTTTTGAAGTCTGATATTAAAATTGATGACATTATTGACAACGATTTTGATTATGAATACGACTATTCACTACTTAAAGAAGCAGACGCATTTATTCGTATCTTGGACAATTTGATGTTGGTCTATAGAGTAGACCTCGCTAAGTATGTCAAAGAAATGGATAAAATTGAAGATGATCACTGGAATAAAATGGATGCCCTTTGGTCTGGTAATTGGTATAATAATCCAAACTACTATTCTTTAATAGGACAATACGAAAAAGAGTATTACGACAAATCAGCCAAAGCGTTCAACGACTATATGAAAGTTGCCTTAGTTTCCAACACAGAAAATTACAAAATTGCCGACGTAATAGTGAAATCGGAAAAAGATGGGGAATATTGGGACTATTACTATTGGAACGGTACCTATTGGGATTGGGATTATTCCAATGGTTACAATAAGATGTATGATTATTATTGGACAAATCCTTATCTGAAATTTAACGACAAAACAGAAGTGGAATTGTTTCTTTATTTTTCAGAAGGTTTCAATAAACTTGAAAAATCTTTTGAAGACTTTATCAATTCATTTAATTGGTAATACAATCTGTTTTTTCTTTTTCTCATTTGTGTGTATAAGCAATTGTTTTGCACAAAGAGAAGTAGAAATTTCAGGAAAAATTACCGACAGCGAGGGTAAGTCGTTGTCAGCAGTCAATGTAAGACTGATTATCGGTAATGAAACGTTAATTTGTTATACTGATTTAGATGGAAACTTTTTGTTTCGAATACCACCGCATACAAATGTATCATTGATATCTACTCATATAGGTTTCGAAACCGATAGTAGAATTGTTGATGTTTCAAACGATTGCAAAGTTAACATTAAACTGCAATACCAAAGAGTAGAACTTGCCGAAACGGTTGTTGTTGCGCGCTCAAAAGCATTAGTAGGATATTCTGACTACGGTGTTATAAACCTAAATAGCGAAAAGTTAGAGAAAATACCGGGCATTCTCGGTGTTCCCGATATGATAAAAGTGTTGCAATTAATGCCCGGTGTCCAACATTCAGGTGATGTCAACGGTCATCTTTATGTTAGAGGCTCAGACCCCGGACATAACTTAATGCTTTACAACAATGTACCCGTTTACGGTACATCACACCTTACGGGCATATTTCCCTTTTACAATACTGACCATTTAGACCGTATTCAATTTGACAAATCGGGCAGCGAAGCAAAATTCAGTAACAGGCTTGGTGCTAATATTCAAGCAATTACACCCGACTTATTGCCCGAACGATACTCACTCAAAGGAAATGTAGGAATGGCGGCATCTCAACTTACTGTTAGCGCGCCTTTTGGCAAAAAAGCTGGTTGTATTATTTCGGGAAGACAAACAACAATAGACCCCCTTATTATGCCAATTGTTAACTCTTTTGGTAAAAATGAAACAGGGTTAGACGACATTAGTTATTCATTCAGAGACGCAAACATCACTTTTTTGGTACATCCTGCTAAAAATCAGACAATTGATATAAATTTGTTTCTATCTGCCGACAAATTTTCATTGGCAGACGTTAGAATGTTACAAGGAATGATGAAATGGAATAATAATGTTGCTTCTCTGCAATGGAACATTTTTTTAGAAAATGATATAGTTCTGCACCAAGAAGTTTATTTGTCCCATTATAACAACCACTTAAAAGCACAACAGATTTCAATAGATTTGCAGGTTGAATCTGAGGTTATTGATTGTGGTATTCAAAGTGGCGTATCGTTCAATTTGTGGAATATTCCTTTTGAGGCGGGTATTCGCTATTCTAATTATAATGTAAAACCTCAAAAATTGACATCGCAACATTTGCCTAATTTGGGAAATATTGGACACGTTGTAAACGCACATCATTTAACGCTATTCGTGCAGGCTAAACCGCAATTAAACGAATTCACAACTCTTAATTTGGGACTTAATACAAGTTTTTATCAAAACTACGCAAGCAAACACCAAACATATTTTCAGCCAGAACCTCATATAAGTTTGAATTTCACTGACTTATATCGGTTTTCTGCTTACTTTGCATATTCTCATAAAAGTCAGCATCTCCATTTGATAACTACATCGAGCGTTGGTTTTCCGACAGATTTCTGGTTAGCAACCTCAGAAGATGTTCCCATAGAAATAGCAGATAATTTTTCAATCGGCACTAATTACAGATTATCAGCAATTTTTGAAATGGCAACAAGCCTGTTTTATAGCCAAATGAAAAATTTGGTCATTTATCCCTTTAATTTACTGCAATTCAACGAAATAACAAGTTTAAGCAATGACCTGCAAATAGGAAAAGGAAAAGCCTACGGTGCGGAGTTTATGCTTAAAAAGAACGGAAGGCTTTCAGGGTGGATAAGTTATACTTTGAGCAAATCTGACCGACAATTCGAGGAGATAAATGATGGAGAAATATTTCCATCAAAATTCGACAGAAGACATAATGTAGCATTAGTTTCCAATTATGAACTCTCAAAACGCTGGAACGCCGCACTAATTCAGATTTACACCACAGGTAGCCGTTTCACTGAACCTACATCTTGGTATTTTATAAACAATAATCCCGTGAAAGAATATGGAAAATTCAACAACGCCCAAATGCCCGACTATGTTAGGACAGACATTTCATTCGATTTTTATCTGAAAAAAAATATCAAACGAGAAAGTATTATTAATTTTACAATTTATAACTTGTTTGCAATAAAAAATCCTATCTATAACTTTCTAAATGTTTACGCAAATGAAACAGGTAGTGTTATTACAGTAAACTCACGCTATCAAAGACTTTATACAATATTGCCATCAATAGGGTGGAGATTTAGGTTTTAATTTACAGATTTAAAGAAATAGAGATAACCAAATGGGGAATTATCCCTTATTTTTTAAAGGCACCCTTAGTAGCCAAAGGGAGAAGAAAAATCTATGTGCAATAGTTAGTTTTCAGTCAATACTATCCTGATTTTTGAACAAATAAATGAAATTGTTCTCTAACAAATCAAACCTCTGCATCTCCATACACCCCATACAGCAGCACTCGGTACGAGTGCCACGTAGATAGATAACCCCGTGTAGAAACGTACCCTCGCGGTCGACCAAATAGCTCAACTCGGGGCTTCTCCAAAAAAAGGATACATTCATTTCAATAAGGGAGTAAGGGAGGGTGTTGAAAATTTACTATTTCTACTAAGGAAGCTTTTAAAAATAAAATGATATTTTTTATTAAAATTGCCACGAATTTGTTTGTTATTGAGTTTACCGAAACTGTTATTGAGTTTACCGAAATATTGAGTTTACCGAATTATCACGATTTTTCGTAAGTTCGCTACCACTAACCACTATTTCAAAATAACATCATGCACACCTCCTTCGATGATACTTGTCGGTGATACTAATGTTATTTTGGCTTTTTCTTTAAGTTCACGTATTGACGTAACTCCACAACTACACATTGTAGATTTCATTTTGCCGAGTGTGATATCTAAGTTGTCTTTTAGTTTACCTGCGTAAGGAACATAACTATCTACTCCTTCTTCAAATTTCAAATTTTCGTTTCCGTCGAAGTCGTAACGTTGCCAATTACGTGCACGATTTGAGCCTTCGCCCCAATACTCTTTGACGTAGGATCCGCCTACCATTAATTTTTTAGTAGGACTTTCGTCAAAACGGGCAAAATAGCGACCCATCATTAAAAAATCGGCACCCATTGCTAATGCTAAAATCATATGATAGTCGTGAACAATGCCGCCATCGGAACATATTGGGATATAAATATCGTGTTTCTTATAATATTCGTCTCTTGCGTTAGCAACTTCAATTAAAGATGTTGCTTGTCCGCGTCCGATGCCTTTTTGTTCGCGGGTAATACAAATTGAGCCGCCTCCGATGCCAACTTTCACAAAATCTGCACCCGCATCTGCAAGATATTTAAAACTTTCATTGTCAATAACATTTCCAGCGCCAATTTTGACTAAACCACCATATTTTTTTTTAATATATTCAATGGTCTCTTTTTGCCATTCGGAGTATCCGTCAGAGGAATCTAAGCAAAGCACGTCAACACCGGCGTGTACTAATTCGGGGACTCGTTCGGTATAATCGCGAGTGTTAATTCCTGCGCCAACTGCCAAACGTTTGTGCGAATCGAGCATTTCATTAGGATACTCTTTATGATTTTCATAATCTTTTCTAAAAACAAAATAACGAAGTTTCTGGTTCTCGTCAATGATTGGCAAAGTGTTCAGTTTATGTTCCCAAATAATATCGTTTGCATCGTTAAGTGAAATTCCGAATTCACCGACTACCAATTTTGAAAACGGAGTCATAAAATCTTTAACTTTTGTGTCAGACTCGGTTTTTCCTTCGCGGTAATCCCTACTTGTAACCAATCCGAGCAATTTACTATTTGATGAGCCATCTTGGGTGATGCCTATTGTTGAAAAACCTGTTTTATTTTTAAGTTCTAAAACGTCATTTAAGTTGTGTTCGGGGGTTAGATTAGCGTCACTAACAACGAAACCTGCTTTAAATTTTTTCACTTTTCTCACCATTTCTGCCTGTGTATCAATGGGTTGCGAACCATAAATAAAAGAGAGTCCGCCATTTCTTGCTAATGCAATACCCATACCACTATCCGACACAGACTGCATTATTGCTGAAACAAAGGGAATATTAAGTTCCATTTCAGAAACTTCACCTTTTTTGTGCTTAAAAAGCGGGGTACTTAAATTAATTTTATCAGGAGTACAATCTTTTGTTGTTAAACCGGGGATTAACAAATATTCATTAAAAGTTCTCGAGATATCTTTTAAAATATGTGCCATACTTACGTTTTATTTAGCATAGCTAACCGCTCTTGTTTCTCTAATAACAGTAATTTTGACTTGACCGGGATATGTCATTTCGGTTTGAATTTTTTGAGCAATTTCGAGTGAAAGTGCTTCTGTTTCTTTATCAGAAATTTTTTCACTACCAACAATAACTCTCAGTTCGCGACCAGCTTGAATAGCGTACGTTTTGACTACTCCGGGATAATTTAATGCAATAGTTTCGAGGTCTTTCAATCTTTTGACGTATGATTCGGCGATTTCTCGTCTTGCGCCGGGTCTTGCGCCTGAAATTGCATCACAAACCATTACGATAGGTGAAATAAGTGAATCCATCTCCACTTCTTCGTGGTGTGCGCCAATTGCATTACAAATATCAGGTTTTTCTTTATATTTTTCGGCAAGTTTCATGCCGAGTACGGCGTGTTGCAGTTCGGGGTCTTCGTCAGAAACTTTTCCGATGTCATGTAATAAACCTGCCCGTTTTGCTTTTTTGGCATTAAGACCTAATTCGGTAGCCATTATTGCACAAAGATTTGCTGTTTCGCGGCTATGTTGAAGAAGGTTTTGTCCGTAGGAAGAACGATATTTCATTCTGCCGATTAATTTAATTAATTCGGGATGAAGTCCGTGTATTCCTAAGTCAATGGTAGTCCGTTTTCCTGTTTCGATGATTTCTTCGTCAAGTTGTTTTTTCACTTTATTAACGGCTTCTTCAATTCTTGCGGGGTGGATTCTACCATCAAGGACAAGTTGGTGAAGTGCGAGTCGAGCAATTTCGCGTTTCATTGGGTCGAATGCGGATAATACTATAGCTTCGGGAGTGTCGTCAACGATAATTTCTACTCCCGTTGCGGCTTCTAATGCACGAATATTGCGCCCTTCGCGACCTATTATTCTTCCTTTTATTTCATCTGACTCGATATGAAAAACGGTAACAGAATTTTCTACGGCAACTTCGGAAGCAACCCGCTGAATTGTATTTAGAACAATTTTTTTCGCCTCTTTATTAGCATTAATTTTCGCCTCTTCAACTATATCGTTAATATATGATAAAGATTCAGAACGTGCTTCTGCTTTGAGGGAGTCCATAAGTAATTCTTTTGCTTCGTTAGCCGACAAACCCGCAATTACTTCTAATTTTTCGACGTGCTGTTTGTGTATTTTACTCAGTTCGTCTTCCTTTCTGTCCAATAGTTCTTTTTGGACATCAATATTTTCGCGCAATAAATCGACTTCTTTTTTCTTCCGTTGGAGGTCTTCTTGGCTGCGTGAAAATTCAACTTCTCTTTGTTTAAGTTTACCTTCGGCAGCCATCATTCTCTGATTTCTTGTGTTTATTTCTCTTTCATGTTCGGTTTTTAGTTGTAGGAATTTCTCTTTTGCCTGTAATATTTTGTCTTTTTTCAATACTTCGGCTTCGGCTTCGGCTTCTTTGACAATTTTAAGCGACCTCGACTTAAATGCCTTATTCATAAAATACCAAGTAATTAATGTGCCAACACCTAACGAAACTACTCCGATAATTATTTTTACTATTATTTCTATCATAAGTTTATCTATAAAAAAATTCAATTATTTTTCTTCTAAAATGTTCTCTAATTTTTTGTCTAATACTGATAATGCCTCAATTAAAGGGGCAATATTATTTTTTGTTTCAATTTCTAATGCTTTGATAATTAATTGGAGCGACCCCATTGCGAGTGCGTCTTGTGTATCATAAGCGTCGCTCCGCTGTTTGTATTGCGTTATTTTTTCGTTAATAAGTCTCGCCGCTTTTCTCACTCGTTCCTCAGTATTCCGTTCGACCCGTAAAGGATATTGACGCTCTGCAATATTGATTTTTATTGAAATTTTATCATCCATTTTACTTATTTTAACGGTTTAACATTGCAATACACTTATCAATCTCTTTAACTAACTGATTAATTTTTGTTTTAGTAACCTGAACATCCTCGCTCGCAGCAGATATAATTTTTGACATTTTGAGCCTTTCAAATTGCTTTTGAACCTCTGAATGAGATATTGCTGCCTCTTCTAACTGCTTAGCAAGGCGACTAATTTCATCCCTTAGCATCACATTCGCCTGTTTTTCAGTGTGATAACGCTCAACTAACCGGTCAATTTTCGACTCAAGGTTGATTAACAAATCAAAATTTATACTGTCCATTTCTATTTTTTTCCGCCGCAAAAGTAATATTTCATTTTAAAAGAAAAAAATTGAAACGCAAATTTATCTATTTATATGTATAATTTATTTAAATAAATAGTGTTATATTTTTGAAAATAAGATGTTTACTTAAAAGAATATTTTAAAGTTTTTTTTAAAACAAATAAATATGCGTTATTCAGAGTTTTTTTACTGCATTTATTTATGAATAACCAGATTTCTTTTATTCTTTTCGGTAATTATTTGATATTATGTATATAACGCATTTAACTTTGGAAAAATGAAATCTCTGTTTTATTGTTTGTATTAAGAGCTTTCAACAACAAAGTCATTCCCCAAATAATATTGCGCAAAACCCTTATTTTCAAAAAGCACCTGCCAGTCATCCCTTATTCCCTTATTCAACTGAAAATAAGGGAATAAGGGAGAATAGATATCCGAATAATAATGCTATTAAGGTGACCTTCAAAAAATAAGGGTTTACAAAAAAAATGAGCGAATATTTTTTTTGTAAATTATAAAAATAATGTCTGTTAAATTCCAAGAGACAATAGCCAACAGTTGACAAAAACGAAGTCCCTGAAAGGACTAGATGAGTGAAAAAGTAAATGAGAAAATTCAGATTACCTGACCTCCGAGGAAATCAAAATGTCACCTTTTTATGAAATATTTATCAACCTCAGTTTTCCACATTCCATTGGGAATGCAAAAAAACAAAATATAGGACATTTTGGTTTCCTCAGCAAAAATAGATTTTTCCTTATAAAATAACAAAAAAACGTTTATGAGGTAAGGAACTCTGAAATTAGTTAAAGAGGCCAAAAAGTCTCAATTTTGCACAAGATTCTCAATAAAAAAGAGGGGCAAAAACATAATTTAAATTCGGGAAATGTATAGTACATATTTTTAAAAAATACGTACCGCGCTTATTCTAAATCCGTTATCCATTGTATGCAAGTGATATTTTTCTTTTGTAAAAGGAATAAGAGGGCGGAATTTAACGAATGGATTGATAAATAGTCCAATAGGAATTTTTTTGAAATTGTATTTAGCGCCAACTCCCAAGATTGCACCTATCCCCGTTTGATTGTCCAAATATTTATCTTTGGAAACATCGAAATCTACAAGCAACCCGCCATTTAGAAAGAAAAAATGCCAAAAATTAAATCGAGCAGTAACCGGGATTTCAATTAATGACAAAAAAGCATCGTATGACTCATTTAACCCCGGATAATAAGGACCGCTAAAATGGTAAGCATTTTTACTATACTCAACCCCTGTTTCTAAATCGAACTTCTTTGATAAAGGATAAATGTAAGTAATTCCAAAAGAATAAAAGCCTTTACCCCAAAAAGTACCATCACCCTCAAGCGCTACCAAATGGAATGCGTCATTATATCCTAATCCCGAAAATGAAACTCCAATGGCGCTATTGTCTGATAAAAATTGCGAATGCAATGAAAAATAGAAACACCAAAAGAAAGTTAAAATAATACTTTTTCTCATTTTAACACTAATTTCTTGATTGTATCAAATCTATGATATATTGTTCAACTTGTGCAATTTATATACAAAGATAGAACTTTTTTTGTATAAATTCAGACAAAAAGAAAAAAATTTTTTCAAAAAATTAAAAATTAAAAAAAAACATTTATTTTTGCGCCCAAAATTTTGAATTAATTTTTTTAAAAATGACAAAGGAAATTTTTCCAACTCATTACATTTTACAGTCGGTAAAGAGTGGACAAGAATTTATGGATTCAGGCTGGTCTCTTGACGCTCCCGACGAAAAAGAACCTACTTTGGTTCGTGCTATCTATGAGGAGGTTCAGATGACTCCTAAAGATAATTCTTTTGGATTATTTCGTTTTGCGGATTGGTTGCCTATCAATCGTTTTTTGGAAGGATCATCTCCACCAATAACCTATAAAAGCAAAGGCTTGGCAAAAGAGCTCGGATTATCAAACCTCTATATCACTTTTAGTGGATATTTTCCCGAAATAGGAGCAACAATGCCAACCTGTTCTTTTAAAGAAACTGAGGCTTATTCAGTTTGTGCACGTTTGCGTGAAGGCAATGAAGATATTTTGGTGGTTGCCTCAGCGGGAAACACCGCAAGAGCTTTTGCGCGAGTATGTTCTGATAACAAAATACCGCTTTTATTATGCGTTCCCGAAGATAATTTAGACGCTTTATGGTTCGACAAACCGATTTCTAACTGTGTAAAACTATATTGCACTTGTAGCGGCAGCGATTATTTTGATGCAATCAATCTTTCCAATAATATTATCGGTTTACCCGGATTTTTTGCCGAAGGAGGTGCCAAAAACGTAGCCCGAAGGGATGGCATGGGAACGACTGTTCTTTCTGCTGTTGATTTTATTAAAAAAATCCCCGATTACTATTTTCAGGCAGTAGGTAGCGGCACAGGCGCAATTGCCGCATGGGAAGCAAACCAAAGACTTATTATTGATGGCAGATTCGGTACTAATAAAATGAAATTAATGGTCTCCCAAAATGACCCCTTTTTGCCGATGTATGATGCATGGAAAAACAACTCAAGAGAAATAGTTATCAAAGATGACAATGAAGCGCGGCAACAAGTAGAAGAAATTTGTGCCAAAGTGCTTTCAAACCGTAAGCCTCCTTATTCCATTGCAGGTGGGCTTTATGACGCACTTAAAGATACAAACGGAACAATTTTATCGGCAACCAATAGCCAAGCGGCTGACGCTGCCCAATTATTCGAAAAAACAGAAAAAATTGATATTCACCCCGCAGCCGCAATTGCAACGGCTACACTTATCAAAGAAACCGCAGTTGGAAATATTCCAAAAGATGCAATTATTATGTTGAATATCACTGGCGGCGGGGAAAAACGGTTTAAACAAGATAAAAAACTATATTTTTTAAAACCCGATTATTTTTTTGAAATAAATCCGACAATAAAAGAGATAAAAGAAGTTATCAAAAAATAATACATGGAAAATTACTACTTATTTATCATAATTGTATTAGTAATACTTGCTATCGTAGACCTCACAGTCGGGGTAGCCAACGATGCGGCAAATTTTCTCAATTCTGCAGTAGGTTCACAAGTCTCTTCTCGATGGCTAATTTTGGGAGTTGCCTCGTTAGGCGTTTTAGTGGGAACGCTTACTTCCAGTGGCATGATGGAAATTGCTCGAAGCGGAGTTTTTCATCCTGCAATGTTTACGTTTCATGATGTAATGATGATTTTTATTGCTGTAATGATTTGTGACGTGTTGCTTTTAGATATGTATAATACATTCGGACTGCCTACATCAACTACAGTATCGCTAATTTTTGAACTTCTTGGCGCAGCAGTTTTTGTTGCACTTTATAAAATTTGGACATCACCCCCAGATGCAGTCGGAATTTTAGTCAATTACATTAATACCGCAAAAGCATTGGAAATGATTACGGCTATTTTGGCATCAGTTGTAATAGCATTTATTTCGGGGAGTATAATAATGTTTATATCAAGGATTATATTCACTTTCAGATACAAAAGGTCTCTGATTAAATTTGGTGCAATGTGGGGCGGATTGTGCTTAACAGCAATAGTCTATTTTGCTATTTTTAAGGGATTGAAAAACAGTACAATAGTTTCAAAAGATGTTATTCATTTGATTTCAAGTAATATAGGATTTTCGCTGTTAATTTGTTTTGTAAGTTTAACCGGATTAATGGCATTATTACAATTTCTTTTTAGGGTTAGTATTCTAAAAATCATTGTCTTAACAGGTACGGGTGCTTTGGCATTAGCATTTGCGGGTAACGATTTGGTAAATTTTATCGGTGTAACAATGGCAGGGATATCTTCCTACGAAATAGCATCAGATTATGCTGCCTCTGGAGGTAGTATTGACGCAATGACAATGGGTGCCCTTGCAAAACCGGTTTCCGTTAATACCTTTTATCTTTTTGCTGCGGGCGTTGTGATGATACTTGCTCTTTGGTTTTCCAAAAAAGTACGTACCGTAACCCAAACGGGAGTAAACCTATCTCGACAAGAGGAAGGAATAGAACGTTTCGGCTCAACGCCTGCATCAAGGGCTTTGGTGCGAAGTACCCGTGCATTACATAAAAAAGTTACTGCAAGAATGCCCGGAAGTGTTAACCGATTTATTGACAGCCGATTTAAACCTTGGAAAGTACCCAAAAAAAATCAAGCATCTTTTGACTTAATACGGGCATCAGTAAACCTTACAGTTGCCGCGCTACTTATTTCAATAGCAACATCATTCACACTTCCTTTGTCGACAACTTATGTAACATTTATGGTTGCAATGGGTACATCACTGAGCGATAGGGCATGGGGACGCGAAAGTGCTGTATACCGAATTTCAGGAGTCTTAACAGTTGTAACGGGCTGGTTTTTAACAGCTTTAGTAGCATTTTCGGCAGCAGCAATTGTCGCAATACTACTAATGTGGGGAGGAAAAATTTCATTGACCGTACTTTTAGCAGTTTGCGTATTACTATTAGTGCAATCATCACGGTTACACAAAAAGAGAAAGAAAAAACAAGTAGAAGTAGAAGAAAGTCCCGTTGACGTTAAAAAAAGCGCCATCGTAGAAAAGTGTAAAGAAGATGTTTATAGAGTTTTTGAACAAATTACCCGAGTTTATTCAGAAACATTAAACGGACTCGCAAGCGAAGACCCCAAAAGGTTGAAAAAACTTTATAAAGAAGCAAAAGAACTTTACGAATTGGAAAAAGGCAGAAGAAATTACGAAATGTTGCCTACACTTCTGAAATTGCAAGAAGATGCCGTTAATACGGGACATTACTACGTGCAAGTAGTTAGTTATTTGTATGAAGCATCAAAATCTTTGATGAATATAACAAAATCAAGTTTCGAGTATATCGACAATAACCATAAGGGATTAAGTGAAAATCAACTTACAGACCTCGAAAATTTAACTCAAGAAGTGTCGTCTGTTTATGAAGGTATCGTAAATATGCTACGTACATCCGATTTCTCCGATTTTGAAAGAATTCTTGCGAAAAGAGACAATGTTTTTGATTTGTTTGTAGATAATATAAAAGCACAAATTAAGCGTGTCAAAGAAAAAGAGAGTTCTACCCGCAACAGTATCTTATTTTTAGACCTCGTAAACGAAACCAAAGCAATGGTATTACAGGCACGAAACCTAATGAAAGCACAACGTCTGTTCGTAGGATTTGAAGAAGGGCAAAAAGCAATAAGTTGAGGATGGGAAACATTCGGCAAACAAGTCATCAAGTTTGTGTGAAAAAAGTTTTTTTGGAAAGGATGGGCTTTTAACATACCGAACGGTATGGAAACCAGCAATACAAGTAAGGAAATCTTGTAGAAACGGAATAGTTTTTAATATAAATAATGCAAATAATATAAATAATGACAAGCAAATGAAAAAAGCAACTTTTTTACTATTTTTTACAATAGTTGTAACGGCAACAGTCTATCCTGAAAATGCCGTTTCTCGAAATGGTTTTACTGTAAGTGCTGAATACAGGTATTTCACAGGCAAAGTATACCATAATAAACCATATAATTGGAATAGTTCAACCCACGACCAAACAATCAGTTTATATGCAGGATGGTTTTTTAATCCTTGTATAAATATTAATTTAGGACTCGGAGCAGGAAACAAAGTAGGTCTTCCTCTATTTTTGCAATCGAAATACTATTTTAATGAGAAAAAAAATAGTTTTTATGCTGCAGGAGAAGTTTCTTACAGATTAAGTGACAAACCCTCTTATTATAGAGGATATGATTTATCGGCATTCTTAGGAAAGGAACTATCTGTTTCTAAAAGATTTGCCTTTAATTTTCATCTTGGCTACAGCTATCAAAAAGCAATGTTTGAAATAAAAACACCTGACAAACGAAAGGAAAATTATCATACATTAATGCTTGGAATAGCTTTTTCATTCAAATAAAAATAACTAAAAATATGAAAAATCAAAAATCAAAAAATTTTTGCGGGAATGTTTTCATTCTCATTTCCGCAATTATAATTGTGGCATTTAATCTATTAGTAATCAACGCCAATGCACAGACTTATGACCCTTTAGCAGTGCAACGAATTAATGACCTGATTGACAACAACGGTTTAAACGCAACTAAAAATGCACCTGAAACATGGATTTGGGCACGTTGGAATAATGAAACCCCAAAACAACTAACAATGCTGTTTTTGCATTCACAAAACTTGACTGGAACGGCTGTTTTTGAAGGATTAAATACATTGGAAGTATTGGGGCTTGTTATAAACAACATTTCTGAACTAAATTTAATAAACTGTTCAGCGTTGAGAGACTTAAATTGTGGTAGTAACTATCTTTTCGGTATTGATTTATCTAACCTTTCTTCTCTATCAGGTTTTAATGGATTTGGACAAGAGGTATATCTAACCCTCAATGAAAGTGTTCATGGCGAATACTCTGTTAATATAGAACTAAACAATCCTACTTTTTGGGATGATGAAATTACTTATTCTGATGGCATTTTAACGTGTACAGACAATAATATTGAGGCTGCTCGATTTTCCGTTGAGACAGGAAATCCAAACTTTATTTTACAGGGGTATATGTATTTTTCTTATTCACATTTAAAAATTGAAGAAAACCTATTTCCAAACTCTTTAAAAGCATATTATCAGAATAACAATCTGTATATTAGCGGTTTAAAAACAGGTGAAAATATTTGCGTTTTCGCTCCATCGGGTGCACTTGTTTATCAAGGCATTGCTATACAAGAGAAACAAGAAATCAATGTAGCTGATGACAACGGAATTTATATTGTAAGGTCAGGGAATGAGGCAGTTAAAGTAATTGTTATGAGAAATACTAAATAAATTCAATGTGAGAAAATTTGGTATACATATTGCCAACAAAGGTTTATTAACAGGCTCCGCAACCGCCATTTTAGATTACGAAACATATCTCTATTCTGCATTTTATTATGATTGTTTTGGCAGGATTGTGCAAACAAAATCTACAAATCATCTTGGCGGAGTAGAAAAAGAGTATGTACACTATGATTATACGGGTAATCCGCTGAAAAAGATGCATATACATATAAAAAATAATACATCCATAAAGGAAGTTTACAATTATGAATATGACTATGCAGGACGGTTAAAAATTGTTACACATAAATTAAACAATTCGGCTACTGTTACCATTACTGAAAATAATTATGAAGAGACAGGAAGGCTACATTCTACTGAAAACGCAACAAATGAGACTGTTGAATATAGAGTGGACTTTACAACGAAGAGTTTGAGTATGACAAACAAGGAAATATTGAAAGTTTAAAACGTTATACCAAAAGAAATTTAATTGTAAAACCAAATGACACAGCCGAAATGGATAGCGTAGCCATTGCCCACTACAGCAGCAGATTCTCACCCGAAGATGTTGAACGAGGAATGTCATCTATCATTGCTGATGACCTAGAATTAAGCTACTTTGGCAACCAATTAGATAAAGTTGCTGATAAATCTACATATAAAAGCACAAGCACAGATGAGTACTTTTTTACAAAATGGAGCTTAACAACATCACCTCGATATGGTTATAACCAAAACGGAGCAATGACAAAAGACGAAAACAAAGGCATGACAGTAGAATATAATACTCTTAATTTGCCACGAAAGGTAAAAATAAACAATATTTTAAGATGATAGTAAATAAATTAAATTGCGTTGCCCTAGTAACCTACAAAGGAAAAAAAGGCTTAATCCTCAATCCATTACAACCATGAAAAACATATCAGACCTATATTCTTCATTTAATGATAATGAAAATGGAGAACAATCTTTTACGTCCGCAGAAGTGGACGTAAGTTCGCAAGAAGTGGTACCGTCTGAAACTGAAAATGTTGATATCGACAGTATACAACCTGTTGTTGAACAAGAAAAAACATTTGAGGCAACGGATAAGTCCGAGCAAATAGACTGTTACCAGCAAGTTGCGACCGTCGATGAAGAATCCATTGAAGAACCCAATGAGGAGCCTCCCTCTGCAAATAATGTAGAGTTAAGCGAACTAAAAGAGATGCTATCAGATTTGTCGAAACAGTTCGAACAAAAACTTAAATATGACAAGCATAAAGAAGGTATTATTGACAAACTACATGCTGAAAATCAGGAATATAAGAACGATTTATTAAAAAAATTTCTTTCACCTTTTATCCATAAGGTTATACTTTTGATTGACGACTACACAACGCTCTACAAAAAACATTCTGAAACCGATATTTCAGAAATCAATGTTCCAAAACTATTAAAACTATTTGGTTCATTTTCAGAAGATTTAGAGGCACTCTTAAATGACAATGGCGTAGAAGCGTTTATGGTAGAAGGAGAAAATATTGATTTTTTGAAACAAAAAATTGTAGAAACCGTAGCAACCGATTTAGCAGAAAAAGATAAAACAGTGTGTAGGCGAATAAAAAAAGGATTTATGATGGACGGAAAAATAATCAGACCAGAACACATATCGTGTTATAAATATGAAAATCAAGAAATAAATAATAAATAATAAACCATGGAAAAAATTTTTGGAATAGATTTAGGAACAACCTATTCGTGCATTGCCTACGTTGATGAACATGGCAAGCCGACAATAGTACCTAACAAAGATAATGAGCTGACAACGCCATCAGTTGTCTGTTTTGAGAGCAAAGAATCGATAATTGTAGGCAGCGAGGCAAAGAATATGCTAAAAACTGACCCCGAAAAAGTTGTTACCCTCATAAAAAGGAAGATGGGTGACGAGAACTATCTTTTTACGGCAAATGAAAACGATTATAAGCCCGAAGAAGTATCAGCCTATATTTTGAAAAAACTTGTTAAAGATGCGTCTGATAGTGTTGGTTATGAAGTCAAAGACGTTGTAATAACCTGTCCTGCTTATTTTGGGCTCAACGAAAGAGAAGCCACGAAACGAGCAGGTGAAATAGCGGGTCTCAACGTTAAATCAATAATCAACGAGCCAACGGCAGCCGCCCTTGCCTACGGAATTGACAAATTAAACGACCAAACAATACTCGTTTACGACCTTGGAGGCGGAACATTTGATGTTACAATGATACAAATTTCGCCCCAAAATATAGAAGTAAAAGTTACAGGCGGCGAGCATAATTTAGGTGGTAAAAATTGGGACGACAGACTTATGGCATACTTTGCCGACAAGTTTAAAGACGAGACTAATGTAGAAGAAGACATCTTTGCCAACGCCGAAACTTATGGCGACTTACAAATAAATTCGGAAGTAGCCAAAAAATCGCTTTCTACGAGAGAAAAAACAAAAGTAGCCATCCTCTACGGAACCGACAGAGCAAACATTGAAATTACGAAAGAAAAATTTGACGAAATAACCATCGACCTCGCCGAAAGAACAGTAAATCTGACAAATAAAATGCTTGACGATGCAAAGGATCTGAAAGGAATTGAAACATTCGACAAAATATTACTCGTTGGCGGCTCTACTAAGATACCGCAAATAAAAGAAGTATTAACGCGCAATTTCCCCAACGTTCCCATTGAAACTTTCGACCCTGACGAATCGGTAGCAAAAGGAGCCGCCATTTATGGTCATCAATTAGCATTAAAATCTGAAATTATTAAGAAAGCCGCACAAATTATGGGGAAAAGTGAAACCGACATAAACCTCTATGACATACCCGATAACGTGTGGAAACAAATTGAAGAAAAATTTGAAAATGACGGATTCTTACCTCCAAAAAGAAAAGATATTAAGGAAATTAAAAACGTTATTAGTAAAAGTTTTGGCATAGAAGCGTATGATAACAATAACAATAAAATTGTTTCGAATATAATTAAGATACAATCTGAAATTCCTTTCTGCTGTACAAAAAGATATAAAACGTATGAAGCTAATCAGAATAATATAAAAATTTCAGTATTTGAAAATAACAAACGAGAAGACCATACCGATGTAGCAACTTCGACCGAAATTGGTGAAGGAATTATTGAAGGGCTTCCGCCGAATCTTCCCGCTGGGTCGCCTGTTGAAGTTACCTTCAAAATAAGCGAAGAAGGACTACTTGAAGTTAATGCCGTAGAAAAGACCGCTAATAATGAAGTAAACTTTTCAATTGAAATTGCCTCGGCAATGAGTGAAGAAGAACTTGCCAAAGCAAAAGAAAGAAGTAACGCCCTCATAGTGTCATGAAGTATGGAAACCGCTATAGGTATCGATTTAGGAACTACATTTTCGGCGATTGCTACTATTGACGAATATGGAAAACCCGTTGTCATAAAAAATTTAACAGGAGATACACTTACTCCTTCCGTTATATATTTTGAAAATGCCAACGAAACAATAGTTGGTTATGAAGCAAAAGAGAGGCAGTTTTTTGGAGAAGAAAACATTGTCTCTCTTTTCAAAAGAAGAATGGGAAATGAAAATTTTGAAAGAAGTTTCCATGGAAAAGTGTTTAATGCTACTGATTTGTCATCTATTTTACTCAAAAAAATAAAAGAAGATGCCGAAACTGTTTTGAACAAAAAAATCAGTAGTGCTGTTATTACAGTACCCGCTTATTTTAACGACTTTCAGAGAAAGGCTACAATCAATGCCGCCGAAAATGCAGGGCTAAAAGTATTAAAGATAATTAATGAACCCACTGCAGCAGCCATTGCCTTCGGTATTAAGCAAGATAAAAACCAAACAATTATGGTCTATGACCTCGGTGGAGGTACTTTTGACGTTACAATAATGAAAATCGAAGAAAATGTTATCAAAGTTATTGCAACGGGCGGCGCCCACGAATTAGGTGGTAAAGAATGGGACGACAGGTTAATTAGCTATTTTGCTACTAAATTCAAAGAAGAGTTTGGAACAGACCCCATTGAAAATAAAATTGCTTTCAACGACCTACTTGTTAAAGCGGAAAATACTAAAAAACAACTTTCAACTGCTTATTTTGCTAAATTTTCAATCGTTTGTGACGGAAACAGAGGAAATTATGAAATTTCTCGCTCTAAATTTGAAGAAATAACAGAAGACCTACTGCAACAAACAGCCTTAGAAGCCGAAAAAACTCTAAAAGAAGCCGCACTTAATTGGAAAGATATAGATGGCGTATTATTAGTGGGTGGCTCAACAAAAATGCCCGCGGTAAGCGAGTGGGTAGAAAGAATGTCGGGCAAACAACCAATTAAAGGAATTAACGTGGACGAAGCCGTGTGCCTTGGTGCCGCTATCTGTGCAAAAAACGAATTGGAAAAAGAAAACCCGACACTTTCTCTTTCAGGAAAAAAATCTTTCAATATAGAAGAGGTTATGAGCCACAGTTTAGGCATGATAGCCGAAAACAACGACCGAACAAAATATATAAATTCTATTATTATTCCCAAAAACAAAACAATTCCCGCACACGAAACAAGACCCTATCGATTTTATACCGCCAAAAGCGAAAACAACGAAATGGAAATATATTTAACACAATGTGAAACCGAAATAATTGGTGATGGAAATATTGTAGGGAAATTTCTTTTTTCAGGAATAGAAAAAACAGCAGCGGGAGTTTCAATTATTGATGTTGAGTATAATTATGACAAGAACGGAACGGTACAAATTGCCGCTACACAGCGAGAAACACAAAAAAAACTACAAATGAGACAAACTCCTTTGCCCGAAGATATGTCATGGATAGACATGCCTCCAGAACAACAACAAATAACTGTTACTTCTCGCTTGTCGGTAGTGTTTGCCGTTGATTTATCGGGTAGTATGGCGGGACAACCTTTAAAGCAAGCACAAAAGGCTGCGAAAGAGTTTGTAAATAAGTTAGATTTATCAAAAACCTCCGTCTCTTTAATGCCTTTCGCTGACAAAGTGCAAGTTAATCAGGAACTTACACAAGACAAAAAGTTGCTTTTTTCGGGCATTGATAATTGGACATTAATGAAACATGAAGGAACTGTTGGCTGGGGAAATGCTACTCACCCATTTGATAAAGCAGCGGATTTACTGAAAAACATGGACACCCACCGATTTGTTATTGTTCTTACAGATGGCATGTGGCTTCGACAAAATATTGCCATCGAAAAAGCGAAAAAGTGCGCAGCACAAGGAATAGAGATTATTGCAATAGGATTTGGAAAAGCTGATCTAAAATTTTTAAAAGAGATTGCAACATCTGACAAAAACGCAATGTTCACAAATATTGACGGATTAGTTACATCATTCAGTAAAATTGCCCAAGTAATTACTGAATCAGCAGGAAAATTAAGAGTTTAAAGCAAAAATATGGAAAACAGAGAAAACTTCTACATATTATTGGAATTAGACCCTTCGATAATAGACGAAATAACTGTTAATAAAGCCATTGAAGCAAAAAAACAACAATGGAATAGAATTGTTGACACCCCAAGAATTGGTATTGAGGCAAAAAAAAACTTAGATAATTTATCCCAAATTAAGCGAATTTTACAGAATCCACAAACAAGAAAAATTGAGGCAGAAGCAGCAAAAAGAATATTACAAGAGCGTAAAAATCAAATAATTGAAAAGATTAAAATTGCAGGTACATTAGTTGTGAAAGATGGCGAAATAAATATGAATGCATTAATGGCATTAACAAAAAAATTTCAACTTCCTGAAAATGAAATATTAGAAATTTTAAAAGTAAAACGAAAAAATGAAAAAGAAGAGTCGCACTCCACAAATAATTGCCTACCAATTCTGGAAGAATCCCTAATTAAAGATATACGCGCAAAATTAAAAACGGTAGGTAAAAAGAATCTGTTTGACTTTCTATCGCTTTCATCAGCAACTTCCTGCGCAGAGTTGCGAAACAAAGCAGCAAAAATATACAAAGAAGCATCAGAAAATAGCAATAAAACTGCAATTAATACTGCTACGGAATCCTTAGCGGGCACTTGTCAAAACTGCTTTGAAAACGAAATTATGAAAACGCGATACATAAATTCTATGCACTTTGAAAATTTTGACGAAATAAAAGATTTGATAGACTTTACAATATCAGCCGGCACGTTTTCATTAGAGGTTTATGAAAATTTGCTCAAACTGTGCGCAAAAGAACAAATACCTAAGCAGATAGCAGAACAATTTATCCTTGAATATTACATAAAAAAATGCAGGCATTATATCTCAAAAAATAATTTAGAAGAAGCAAAAAAAATGGCTAAAGATGCCATATTAGTATGGACTACAAACCCCGAAATAGAAAAATTAAATATCGAACTCAACAAAGAAGAGAGTTTTGAAAACGCAATCAGAGTATTAATAACCAAAAAAAATTTTTTTGCGGCACAAAGGAAAACAAAAGAACTGAAAATCTTTGATAGCGCTAACAAAAATTTAGTGGAATTTGAAACAAAATGCAACGAAGAAATAAACAAGGCAAAAAATTATTACCAGCAAGCATCAGATGAAACTGATAACGAAAAAAAACTTAACCTTTTTGGTAAAACCATAGAAGTGTGTGCCGACTATCCTGAAGCGGCTAATGCCATTTCACAAATGCGTATAATTAAGGGAATTAATTCTTCTGTTACCCCACCACCCCCAATTGTTGTAGATTACAAAGTTATAGTTAAAAAATTGTTCACAAAATCTGCTTCGGTAGAAATTTGTTGTAAGAATCCAAATGTTATACTTCCTCAAATTATTGTCATCGCCAAACAAAATAGTTTTCCCATAAGCAAAACAGACGGAAAATGTATATTGACCATACAAAGACAAAACCCCGGAACCCATAAATTGCCTTTTGAAGAAGTTGAAGGTAAAGAAATCAGACTATTCTTTGCTAACACAAACGATAACAATAAATTTAGGTTAATGAAAAATTAGGTTATAAAATTATGATTGATATGTTCCGCAACTTTCAAGTTTGCTTGGGGGTAGCTATTTTCTACCAAGCGATGCATTCATTTCAATAAATTCAATGCATTCCAAACGGAATGCAAAAAACCCCACAACATCTCCACACCCCACGCAGCAGCACTCGGTAGAGTGCCACGTAGATAACCCGGTAGGGGCGTACCCTTGCGGTCGCCCAAAAAGCGCAACTCGGGGGAAAACCAAAAATAAGGAATTTGCAAAAAATTTTTACAAAACAAAACTAAACTTACTTCCTTCTCCGGCAACGCTTTCAACTTTTAATTGTGTTCCGTGTTTTTCAAGCAATTCGCGGCAAACAATTAATCCTAATCCTGTACCTGTTTCGCCGGCTGTGCCTTTTGTTTTATGATGATAATCTATTCGGAAGATATTGTGTAATGTTTCTTCAGACATACCTAAACCTGTATCAATAACAGAGAAAATTGTTGATGATTGCGCACCGTCATTAACAGGGGAAATTTCTAATGTTACATTTCCGCCTTCTTTGGTAAATTTTATCGCATTTGTGAGCAGATTGCGAACCACTGTTGATATCATACTTGCATCGGCGGTAACAAAAGTTTCAGATGGAATCTTTGTAATAAAACTTATTCCTTTGTTTTCAGCCATTTTACGGATAAGTTCAACGTCAGCACTTAACTGTTGTCCAATGTCAAATTTAATGGGTTGACATGTAAGTTTGTCAGTTTGCAAACTTGCCCACTCAAGCAGATTTTTAAGCAATGCTACCTGACTATCAGCAGAAGTAAGTAGTTCTTCATAGAATTCTTGCAAAGCAACGCTATCCATTTGTAATCCTTTGTTGTTGAGCAACTTAATTGCCTCTCGTTGAGATATTGCAGGATTTTTTAGGTCATGCGAAATAATGTTGAAAAACTTATCTTTTGTGGCATTAGTTTCGGCAAGTGCATTATTAAGTTCTGATAGAGTTCGAGATTTGCGAATACGTAGGCGTAGCAAAAATACCAACATAAGAAGAATTATTGCAATAAGTGATATTCCTATGATAAGAAATTGGCGCTCTAATGTTTGTTGTTCTATCATTTGTTGTTGTCGTTCAATTTCCATCTCCTTTTTTTCGGTTTCATATATTACTTCCATTTCCGAGAGTGTTGATTGATAAAGCTGCGAAGCCCATTGATCGTTATTCATTTTATTTATATATTCAGAGGCAAGAATAGGTTTATTTTGATATGAATAAACTTTTGCCAAAATACTATAAAGAACTAAGTTATGAAGAGGTTGACTATCGTCCAACTTTAGAGATTCGAGAGCATTTTTTTCGGCGTTTTTCCAATCAGAGCGGGCAAAATATATTGCAGAAAGTACCTGTAACGAGGCCGCTTTATCACTAGGTGTATATGACCTTTCGGGTGTTTCTAATGCCATATTGATATATTCTTCCGCTTTTTTATCATTTTCATATCCCCAAAAATATACACGTGCTAAATGGTTAAGAATAGCGGGCTTCAACCTACCTTCTTCGGGACTGGAAAAAAAGTAATCGTAGGCTAACTCTAAGTTATATAATGCTTTATCGTATTGATGCAAAATATGATATACTTTGCCGAGACGAAATTTTGCTGAGGCTATTCGTCCCGGATTCTCTGTTAAATTTGCTATTGAATCAGCTTTTAAAAAGTTTTGTTCTGCCTTGGTGAGGTTATTCATACTTAAAAATAGTTCTCCACTATTTATATAGACAACATTTTGACTCTCTTTCCAATCGTGTTTCTCGAAAATTCTCAACGCCTTATAGTAATAATCAATAGCTTCTATAAATTTCCCCTGATAATTTTTGAGGTTGCCTAAATTGCCATAAATAGAAGAAATTCTATCGTCAATTTTTGATTCTTCAACAATTCCTTTTGAAAGTTCAACTGCATCAAATGCTTGATTATAATAGTACATTGCGCTATCAAACTGAGACATATATGTAAAATAAATACCCAACATCATATATCCGTCTGATGCGCACCACCATTCTTTAACAGGAACGGCTGTTTCAACACATTTTCGGGCAAAGTCTACTGATTTTTCTAAATCTGATTGTTCATAACCCCACATTAAATCGCGATAAATATTGGCTAATTTTTTCCCTTTGGGATTTTCCGACGCTAAGATATATTCCAGAGAATCAACTTTGCGGTCTCGATGGTCTGTATATTGGGAAGTAAGATTTCCCCAACTCAATAGCAATAACAAAAATAAAATTGCATATCTAAAATGTTTGCGATTTTTTAAGAAATTCATAATATTAATAATTTTTATATAAATAAATATTGAAAAAAAACGGTGCAAAAGTAGATTAAAATTTTTTGATTTCCAAATCTGTATAAAACTTTTTTATTAAAAAAAATCACTATTAACCGATTAAATTTTTATTCAATATTTATATAGTTGGATTTCAATAATTTATGTTTTAAATTTAATCTTTTCAAAAAATAACCTTATTCATACCTTATTTTTTTTACAGAACAATGGTTCGACATGGCTCACTAACCACCTTAATAGAAAAAGAATATAACAACTCGACCTGTCATTGCGGGCTTGACCCGCAATCCCCTAAAAACAAAGGGGATGCTGAAACAAGTTCAGCATGACATGTAGGAGATTTCATCATCTATTAAGGTGGTTAGTGAGCCATGTCGAACCATTG